>CAJWHS010000017.1 GCA_913041415.1 uncultured Acidimicrobiaceae bacterium
GTCGACTTCTGCAGGCCAGTCGACCGAGACGAACGACGGCTCGTCGGGCCATTCGTCGATCGGGCAGGCGTCACGGTGCGGGCAGCGCTTGCACAACCCCGGCGCTCGCTTTTCGACCTGCCAGCGGCTGAAGCCATAGGGCTTGTTCGAGCCAACGCCGGTGGTCCACTGCCAGCCGAGTCGGTTCGCCGCTCGGGAGCCGTCGAGCAGATGGCGAAAGAAACGGTCCTCGCCTCGACGCCAGTCCTGACCGTGGCGCACGGTCCAGTCACCTGCGAGCCACATGCGTGTCTGGTTGACAAGCCAGCCGTCCTGCTCGAGTTCTCCGACCACGGCGTTGAGGCACGGCAGCATGCGGTCCCATCCGTCGCCGGGCCGGACGTCGGTTGGGGCGTTGCGGACCGGGTTGGCGGTGGCTCGGCCTAGGCGGGCGTACCAATGGCGGCTGTACTCCTGCCACAGCAACTCGTCGCGAAACTTCTCCACATCGCGGCTGGGCCCGTTGGCGACGGTCCTCCAGACCTCGGGCAGTGGGAGCAACCCATGGCGGATGTAGGGCGAGAGACGGGAAGCGCCGCGGCGCTCGATCGGGGCGACCTCGTTGCGGGTTGCGGCGTACCCGCGAACATTGAACGCGGCGAGGGTCGCATCGGCGGACCGCTGGCCACCTCGAAAGGCGGGAGAGCCGATCGCCGGACCATCGAAGAGGTGGCCGAGATGGTCGTCGACCCAGGTCTCGACTGTGTCGCGCGTGGGGGAGGGGATGGGCAGTGTTGCCACTGGATCACAGTGGCAGCGCAGCGCAGCCTGTGCCCACTGCGGCGGTCAGAAGTGCTGACCGACTGTTCCGTCTCCGAATCAGCCGTGTTGAGGATCGTGCTGATGTGGTCGGCGATGCGCATCGCTGCAGAGTCCGGCTGATCGTGCGGCACGCGCTGCGAGAACGGACGACCATTCCCGGCGTAGCTTCTCGATACGCGCCTCCGTGGAGGTTGCGATGTGGTCTGAGCCTTGCATCATGTGTCCGGGCCGAGTGGACTGACGGCGTGACTGCAACCATCGCCGGCTCTGCCTGCTTCGAGATCGCCTGCGCTGCAATGAAGCCCCGGTCCAAGGACAGGGTGTGAACGACTGGACCGTCACGCCGCTCGCTGCGTCGCTCGGCGCCCGTATCGACGGTGTCCGCCTAGCCGAGACTGACGATGCCGAACTGGGCGCGTTGCAGGATCTGCTCAACGAGCACCACGTCCTCGTGGTATCCGGGCAAGATGAGCTCTCAGTGGCCGACCACCTTCGTGTCGGCGAGTCGTTCGGGGACCTTTACGTGCACCCGTTCATTGACGCCATCCCCGAACACCCTGCGATCCTTCAGGTGATCAAGGAGCCCGACGACACGGAGACCTTTGGCGGCGAGTTGTGGCACTGTGATCTCTCCTTCACCTCGCCCCCTGCTGCTGTGTCGATCCTTCATGCATGCGAGCTGCCGCCGATCGGGGGCGACACGCTATTTGCAAATACGGCGCTTGCTTTCGATTGGCTGTCACCACGTCTCCAGGCGTGGGTTTCCGAACTCACCGCTACGCACGTCTACCCAGAGAGAGAGGAAGGGCCGTCGACTGCGGCGACGCACCCGGTCGCGCGTATCCATCCGCGTAGTGGTCGTCGGGCGCTGTTCGTCAATCCGGCGTTCGTTACCCGGATCGTGGAGCTCGAACGCGAAGAGAGCGATACCCTCCTCTCGTTCCTCTACGCCCACCAGACCCAGCCCGAGTTCCAGATCCGGATCCGATGGGAAATCGGCCAGGTGGTGCTGTGGGACAATCGCACGACCGTGCACTATGCGATGAATGACTACCCCGGTCACCGTCGTCGGCTCCAGCGGGTCACGGCTCTCGAACGGCGGGGCTGACGGGTGAAATTGCGCCGGCACGGATGCGACGGTCGCTCACTGCGAGACCGGTCCTTCGTCCGAGATGTGCTCCGTCTCGCCGTGAAGGACCGCAACGACACCATCGGGGCCCGACACCACCACGCCGCACAGCCCGGTGCGGCCCTGGTGATGTGTCTTGGACGCCTCGGCGACCAACCGATCGCCAACCCGTGCCGGGGCAAGCCACTCGATCGACGCGTTCGACGCCAGGTTGGTACCCCCTCGGGCACTGGACGCAAAAGCCATCGCCCTATCGGCGAGTGCGAACACCACGCCGCCGCGACAAACATTGAGACCGTTGGCCATCGATTTGAGCACTGTCATCTCCACCGTTGTGCTCTCGGGGGTGACCGCGAACACGATTATGCCCATCACGTGCGCGTTGCGATCCCCAGCGAACTTTGCTGCAGCCGCCGCGTCAGCGATCTCCTGCGAGCCCCCCATGGTGCGGTTGATCCTGGGACGGATCGCGTTGCCCACGCATTTGTCGCCGCGCTTCGGTCAGCGCACGCAGGTGCACTCGACCTTGTCGTCCATCGCCTGCCACTTATAGGTCCGCGGCTCCGACGTCGCCTCACAACCAGTACAACGCAACGCCCATTGGGTGCCGACGGCAATCAGTGCAACCGGACGCTCACCGGTCGAAAGGCGAGGCTTCTCCCGTACCTGCTTCGGTTTGGTGATCTCGGGAAGTTCCGGACTGATCATCTCGAGGTACGGCTGGGCCTCCGCGGTCCACTCCGTGATCTCCTCCGGGGCTAGATCCGGTGGCTCGAACGACCCGACCATCTCGGGCTGCGTGAGGATCTCAGGCCCGGAATAGTCGAGGAAGGTGGCCAAGTAATCGAACTCGTTCGGCTTGAAGATGCGAGACGATTCGGCGATCTCCTCGATCTCTTCCAAGAAGCCGTCACGATCCTCGGAGAACCGGGGATCCTCCAGCGTGTCGGCGGCAAAGATGATGACGAAACGCGCGCCGCTACCGAGCGGCTTACGGCGTAGGATCCGACCCATCCGCTGGATCATCTGGCGGCGGGTTCGGCTCGCCGAGACAACGAGCCCCAGGTTTGCGTTGGGAACGTCGACCCCCTCGTCGAGCACACGAGGGGCCGCCACCGCATCGAGCTTGCCGTCGCGCAACTGCTCAAGGATGGTGCTGCGGTCGCTGCGGCCGGTGTCGCCCGTGATGATCTCAATATTGATCACCGGATCGAGTCGGACGATCGCGTGGTTTGCGGCGCGGACGGTTTCGGTGAAGAGCAGGGCGCCGTCGGCGGATCTGATCGCCTCGGCGAACTTGCCAAGCGCCTCGTACTTCGCCGAACTCGTCGCGACGATCTCCCGACGAGACGAGAACGCGTTGAGGTAGTCGTTGGCGGCCCGGCCGTCGGGGCCGGCGTCGTTGGCGGCGAGATGGTGAACGGCAGCAAGGAAGTCGCCAAACGGCTCGTGGGGGATGCCCTTGATCTGTTTGAGCTGTCGACGGGCGACGACGATACGTCCCTCAGTGGCGTCGTATTCGGTGCGCTCTTCATGGGTGAGCGGTACCGCCATGAAGCCGACGCGGGGCTGGGCGCACACGCCGTCGGCGATCGCCGAGACGAAGTCGTAGCGGTAGCAGATCCCACCGAAGTACGGCAGCAGGATCGTCTCGACGGCATCATCGGAACGTTCGAGCGTGGCGGTGAGACCGAGGCGCTCCTGGTACTCGGGCAGCAGACTCTTGCGGAGGACCGAACCGCCGAAGCCGTGGCACTCGTCGGCGATGAGGATGCCACCGCGGTCCGAGGTCGGGAGTGGTACCCGGCTGGCGGCCGAGTGGCGGGTGGTGATGAGGACGTCGCAGTCGATCGGACGGTCGCGAAAGCCATCGCCGAGGCGTCCGATCTCAGCATCGGGCATCCACCGGCCGAGGCGTTCGAACCACTGTTCCATGAGCACCCGCGACGGCACGACGACCAGCGCGAACAAGCCGCGATTCACGGCATCGTCGATCGCCGTGAGGGCGACGTCGGTCTTGCCCGACCCGGTGACCGCCTCGATCACCCCGCGACGGCCGCATCGGTGCCAGGCCATCAGGGCGTCGTGTTGCCAGCGATAGAGATCGTAAGACAAGGCCATTAGGTTACGACCCTGGCCTCCCGGAAACTCGCGATCGCGGTGGCATCGTGACCCATTTCGGCCAGGATCTGCTCGGTGTGCTCCCCGACGACCCCGATGAAGGGGCGGAATTCGGGTTGGGTCGCCGAGAAGGTTCCCGGTGGCCCCGCCTGAAGCAGGGTCTCGCCGCTCGGGAGATCCCACTCGACGATGAGGTCGTTGTGGATCACCTGCGGATCGTCGAACACCTGCGCACGAGTCAGCATCGGCCCGGCCGGCACGCTGTGCTCGGTGAGGATCTCAACCGCCTGCTCGGTGGTCATGCGGGCGAGCCCGGCCAGGATCGCGGCCTGCGCCTCGGTGGCAGCCTCGCGGTTACGTGTGAGGAGTCCCGGATTGCAGAAGTTCTCGTCGGCGAGGAGATCGTTGCGCCCGAGCGCCCTCCACATGCCTTCGAAATGTGACTGTTTAGCGAGGAAATAGACGAGTTGGCCGTCGAGCGTGTCGACGAGTTGGTATAGGTCGCACGGGCGGTGGGTCACGATCTCGCCCTTGTGATGGGTGAGGTCAGCCATGCCATCAGGCCAGAACCAGGCGAGCGTTGCGTCGAGCATTGACAGTTCGATGTGTTGGCCCCCGGCCCCTCGCTCTCGGGCAAAGAGGGCGGCCGTGATCGTTTGAGCGACCGTGTGGGCGGTGGCCTTGTCGGCGACCAGGGTGCGGACCAGGTCGGGAAACGGAAGCGATTCGCTGACCTGGCCATGCACGATGCCAACGAGACCTTGGACCACCGGATCGAGCACGGCTCGCTGACTGTAGGGGCCGTCGGCGCCGAACCCGGAGACCGAGCCGTAGATGACATCGGGGTTGCGGGCAGCGACGGTGTCGAAGTCGACGCCCAACCGTTCGACCACCCCTGGCCGGAAGTTCTGCACGACGACGTCGCTGTGCTCCGCCAAGCCGAGCACGATCTCGACCCCGTCGGGGGTCGCAAGATCGACGGCGAGACAGCGTTTACCCCGATTGCAGTTCGCGTACAGCCCCCGGATGTGGTCGGGCCCGGTCACGCGGGTGAGTTCACCGCCGATCGGTTCGACCTTGATCACCTCGGCACCCTGCTCGGCCAAGATCTGAGTGGCCAACGGGCCAGCCACCACCTGACTGAGATCGAGTACCCTGATTCCTTCGAGTGGTCCCCCCATACGGGCGACGATAGGCGTCGGTGCTTGCGCCTGCCGCTCGACCGGTCCAGAACGAGATCGCCCATCGTGTCGAGTCACTGCCGTCCTACCGGGCGCTGTCGCTTTTGGCCATCTCAGCGGACGTGTTCCGGGATAGATTTTGGCCCATGGCTGAAGAGAAGTGGGAGCGCACGCCGGGTGGCGCTGTGCTCATCGACGGCAACCGACTCCGCGACGAACTCGTGGTCGATTTGAAGGGCCGGATCGTGGCGCTCGGCAACCCCCACGTGTGCCTTGCCACGGTGCTCGTCGGCGACGACAAGCCGAGTCAGATCTATGTCCGCAACAAGCGCAAGAAGGCCGAAGAGGCCGGCATGGCGTCGCGCCACGTCGAGCTTCCCAGCGACATCAGCCAGCCGGATCTGGAGGTGGCCGTCCGTGACCTCGTCGACGACCCGGCGGTGCACGGCATCCTCGTGCAGCTACCGTTGCCCGACGGTCTCGACGCTGAACGGATTCTCGATCTGCTCCCGCCGGAGAAGGATGTCGACGGCCTCACCGAGCGCTCGATGGGCCGGCTCCTTCGTGGTCGCGATGGTCACGTGCCCTGCACACCGCTCGGGGTGATGCGTCTGATGGAGCGCTACGGCGTCGAGACAGCCGGCAAAAAGGCGATTGTCATCGGCCGCTCGACGCTCGTTGGGTTGCCCCAGGTTCTGCTGCTTGGTCGCAAGGGCTGTGATGCTACGCCGACGCTTGCCCACAGCCGTTCGGGCAATCTGGCTGCGATCTGCCGGGAGGCCGACATCATTGTCGCTGCCGTGGGCGAGGCCGGTCTCATCACTGCGGAGTTCGTGAAGCCTGGCGCTGCTATCCTTGATGTGGGCATCAGCCGCACCGCCGACGGCATCCAGGGCGATGTCGACTTCGACGCCGTGCAGGCGGTCGCCGGTGCCATCACCCCGATGCCCGGCGGTACCGGTCCGATGACCATCGGCTGCTTGATGGAGAACACCTTCAACGCAGCGCGTATGCAGGGTGCCTTCGCCTAACACCGTGACCGTGTAGGGGATCCCGGTTGCCGGTAGCTGACGACGTTCCCGTTCAGCTCGCTTCGAGGTGGCTGGTCGCGCCAGTACCGAGTACTCGGAGGAAGATCCCAGAGCGAGGCTTCGGCGCAACATAGCTCGACTTCGGGGGCATTAGCTCGTTGGCATCGGCGACGGCCATCAGCTCTTCGATCGACGTCGCGTACATCAAAATGCCGATGCGGCCGTCCTCATCGCAGCGGCGCACCACTTCGTCGATCCCGTTTGGGGCTGGCACATAGTCGGCCCCCGAGTCCGGTTGGAGCTCGTCGATGCCGAGCAGATCGCGGATCACGTTCGTGCGGAGAAGTTCGACGTCGAGCAGGCCGACCGGGCTGTCGGTCTCGGGCTCGGGCAGCACGAGCTTCCACCAGTTGCCCTTGTGGTAGATGCCAACTTCGCGAGGCTGCTGGGGGCGGGCCTCCTCGAGCGTGCCGACTTCGGTGAGATCGCCCGCAGCGGCGAGCAGCGCTTCGAGCGCGTGCGGATCACGGCCGAGGGTGTCGGGGATCCGACGATGAAACGCCTCGACGCGCAGCGCATCAGAGGGGAACAGCACGGCGAGCGTGCGCTGGAAGGCCGGTTCGTCGCGCTCCATCGAGCCCGCGATTGCTGCCGCAGAGCGATGGTGACCATCAGTGACGTACGCCGGTTCGTCGGCGAGGAGTTCGGCGATGGCGATGCTTTCGTGCTCGTCGAGAACCCAAACCTCATGGAGGACCTCCTCGACGATGTGGTGGACCTGCGGCTCACGTTCGGTCGCGACGGCGAGGACTGCGGCAACGGCCGGGTCGGGTCGGCGTGTGAGCGCGATCGGCGAGGAGGTGGCGCCCACCTGCTGGAGGTGGCCGCTGAGCAGCTTGGCCCGGTTGGGGCGAATGTTTTCGTGGGTGAGGACGCGTTCGTCTTGGAATGCGTCGACGGCGAGTGCCCCGACGACACCCAGTTGTGAGTGACCCGCGTAGGTGAGGCGGTAGGCGTAAAGCGCGGCGTGATCGGTCGGAGCGAACGCGTCGGCGTCGAGGATTTTAGTCAGCGTGTCGGCGCCGCGACGAAGAAGTTCGGCTTCGTCGGCTTCGTCGCCCGGTTCGAGGTCCTCGGCTGATCGGGTCACGCCAAGGTAGCTGTACGGATTGCTGGAGACGATCTCGCGGCGCTCGGCCGGGCTCTTGGTGTCGTAGGCCCCGGCGATGACACGAGCCGCCCACTCGGGCCGGATCAGCCAACCAGCGAAGGGCTCGAAAAGCCGTTCGCGGCTCATGCGGGGGTCACGGAGATGTAGATGACGTCGTCAAGGGCCTGAACCTCATCGACGATTTCGTCGCTGGGGAGATGCCCGACGTCGATCGAGGCGACGGCGGCCTTCGATCCGGCGAATACCCGGTTCTGCATGTTCGAGACGTTGAGCTCTTCCTTGCGAAGGATCTGAAGCACATTGGCGAGCACGCCGACGCGATCGTGATGACGCACCGTGAGGGTCGCTGCGCGTACCGGCACCGGATCGAGGTTCACACAGTTGACCGGATCGCCGGCGCGGTAGGCCTGGACCGTGTCGATCGTGCCGTCGGTGACGGCGGCTTGGGCTTGGTTAGTCGAGGCGCCGACGTGGTGGGTGCCGACGACACTCGGGTGCTTGGCGAGGGTCGAGTCGAACTCGGCCGTTCCGAAGCCGGGCTCGTTCGCGTACACGTCGAGACCGGCGCGCATGCCGCGGTCGTCCATGGCGGTGATCAGCGCCGCTTCGTCGACGACGTCGCCCCGACTGGTGTTGAGCAGTACGGCGCCGTCCTTCATCTTGGCGAGGAACCCCGTGTCGACCATGCCCTTGGTGTCGGCGGAGCCGGGCACGTGCAGCGAAACGATGTCGCTGGTGGCGAGCAGCTCGTCGAGCGTGTCGACGAACGTGATCCCGGCTGCCTCGCCGCGGGCGACGGCGATGTCGCTGCGACCGGGCTTGGCGACGGCGACGACGTCGATGCCGAACGCGCTTGCCCGGTGGGCCGTCGCGATGCCGATGTCGCCGACACCGATGATGCCCATGCGACGGCCGAAGAGGCCCTCGGCCTTCGAGTACGTCTTTTTGTTCCAGGTCCCGGCCCGGAGGTCGGCGGTGCCGGCCGCGATGTGGCGGTCGATGGCGATGAGGAGCCCCATAGTGAGCTCGGCGACGGCAAGTGCGTTCTTGCCAGGCACGTTGCACACATAGACGCCGAGTTCAGCGGCTCGGGCACAGTCGATCGTGTTGGTTCCAGCCCCGGCCCGGACGATGAGGCCGAGCGAGTCGGCCTGGTCGAGCGCAGCGGCGGTGACCTTGGTCGAGCGGACGATCAACACCTCAAAGCCGGCGATGTGCTCCGGCAAGGTCTCGACGTCGAGGTCGGGCATGCGGGTGACCTCGTCACCGGCGGCTACGAGTCGTTCGACCGCTGCGTCGGGCAACGCGTCGGCGAGCAGCACCTTCATCGTTCGTTACTCCTGCATCTTCGAACCGAGTGCGATCTTCGAGTCACCATCGAGGGCCGTTCTGTATGGTGGAACGGTTCCGTATGACGGAATTTAAGGGTAGCGCGGTGCGCAAGGAGCAGAAAGGGTGGTCCGGCGGTGATGTCGCCCGATCCCGACTCGGTTGAGCAATGGCTCCTTAGCTTTGTGAAGCCTGACGCGCCTCGTGGTGTGCGGGCCCGGCTCGCCTCGGCGCAGTTGCTGGCCCGGTTGGACGACCCACAGGACCGGGTTCGGGCGGTGCATGTCGTCGGCACCGCAGGCAAGGGCACCGTCGCCCGTATCGTCGCTGCGTCACTCCGAGCAGCGGGCGGGTCGGTTGGACTCCACCAGTCGCCCCACGTGCACGACATCCGTGAGCGATTCATGGTGACGGACGAGCTCCCGCCATGGGAGGAGGTCGTCACAGCCATCGAGGAGATCCGACCCCACGTCGACGCCCTCGTAGCAGCGGGAGAAGCACCGACCTTTTTTGCGTTGACCACTGCGATCGCCCTCGTGATGGCGCGACGGATCGGCAGCGACTGGCTCGTCGTTGAAGCGGGCATTGGTGGACGGGTCGACGCCACCAATGTCTTCGGGCGTGCGGACGTGGTTACCGCCGTGACGGCGATCGGCCTAGACCACACCGACGTACTGGGTCAGACGGTGTCGGCGATCGCAACCGAGAAGACGGCGGTGCTCGCCGGACGCACGACTGCCGTGCTCGGACCGCAACTGTTCAGCGAAGCAGCCGATGTGGCGCGGGCGGCAGCCGTCGAGCATGGGGTGCGTTTGGTCGAGGTAGCGGCGACGAACGACTGGCGTCACGATGCTGAGGCGACCGCCGCCGCCGTGCTCACTGAACTAGACCCGTCGGCACCCGACCCGGTGTTCGGCTCACAGCCCGGTCGGTACGAGCAAGTGAATCTCCCCGAGATCCGGCCATCGAGATGGATCTTCGACGGTGCGCACAACCCGATGAAGCTCAAGGCGCTCGCCGGGCCCCTTCACTCCGAGCCGGGACCCCGGCTCGGAGTCGTGTCGGTGGGGGAGGGGAAGGACCTCGCCGGCTGTGCGGCCGCGATTACCCCTGCGCTGGATGCCGCGATCGTCGTGCCGTTCGGTCCGTCGCCTGGTGAGTTCGGGCCGCGGAGTCACCCGACCTCGGCGATGGCCGACGCGTTCCGTGCCGCTGCTGTCGCCGACGTGATTGAAGCGACCGACGCCGACGCTGCCGTCGCGATTGCGACGGCTCGCGGCGAGGTGTCGACAGTGGTGGTCACCGGCTCGTTCCTCCACCTGAACGACGTCCGACGAGCACTGCTTCGCCGTCGCATCCTGAAGAAAGGAACTTGACGCTCGACCGGGTCAGCCGGCGAGTCCGGCGAGTGCCTCGGCCCGCCACTGTTCCGTCGCCTCGATCTGGTTGAACGTGTACATGTGCACGCCCTCGATGTCGAGCTCGAGCGCGGCGTTTGACAGCGGCATCATGAGGTCGTTCGGGTCATACGAGGTCGAGGTCAGCATTTTGGTGATGGCCGCCCGGTTCTTCTTGAGGTAACCGAGCGACGCGCCGAGACCGATGCGGACCCCCATCGTCATGAGCTTGGCCTTATCGACCACGCCCGACACGCCGAGGTGCACCGGCAGGGTCAAGCCTTCGGCCCGCTCCTTGCGCAGCCACGCCTCGATCACCTCGGCATCGAAGCACATCTGGGTCGAGCACCAGCCGGGGAGCCCGGCCTCGGCGAGCAGCGCCTGCTTGGCGTGGAGCGCCTCGTGCAGCTTCTCGTCGGAGATGACGGCGTGGTGGTCGGGGTACGAGGTGACGCCGAGGCCCTCAAGGCCATGGTCCTGCTCAAGGAAGTCCTTCAAGAAAAGCACGGCATCGAAGTACTCGCCGGGTGGGTCCTGATCGCCGCCGACCAGGAACATCTTCTTCAGGCCGTTGTCGCGCAGCCAGTGGGCGAGTTCTGCGCAGTGGGCTCGGTCGCGCACCATACGAGCCGAGATGTGAGGCACCGGTTCGAACCCGGCCGCCTGGAACTCATCGGTGAGACGCTGGGTCTCCTTGAGGCCCTTCACCGGCGACGCAGTGACGGATAGGGGTGCGCCGGCGGGCAGATGCTCGCGAGCATTGTCCAGGCTCTTCATCGGGATGACTTCGATGGTGAAGTTGCGAGTCAGGTGCTCGCGGTGGGCCCGGGCCTCCTCGGACTCGACGATCTCTGGCACCTCGTTCTTCTTGAACAACGCCATGGTGGGCTCTCTTCGCTGCGGTGGTTGGGGTGAGGACGGAGGACTAGGACAGGTTGACGATGTCGCCGTTGTCGTCGATATCGACCTGCATGGCAGCCGGGGCGGTGCCGAGGCCGGGCATGGTTCGCATGTCGCCACAGATCGGGTAGACGAAGCCGGCACCGACGGAGGCGCGAACCTCGCGTACCGGAAGGGTCCAGCCCTTGGGGGCACCCTTGAGCTTCGCGTCGTGGCTCAGCGAGAGGTGCTGCTTGGCGATACAGACCGGCAGGTTGTCGAATCCCTGTGCGGTGTAGTTGGCGAGTTGCTTGTCGGCGGTCGCCGTGTATTCGACGCCGTCGGCGCCGTATACCTTGGTGGCGACAGCGTGGATCTTGTCCTTGAGCGAGGCGTCGTCTGGGTACAGGACCTGGAAGTTGGATTCCTCCTCGGCGGCTTCCTTGATGGCGGTGGCCAGCTCGGTGGCACCGCGCCCGCCGTCGGAGAAGTGGGTCGACACGGCGGCACGGGCGCCGTACTCCGAGGCGATCGCGTGGATGGCGGCGATGTCTTCATCGTGGTCGCCAGGGAACACATTGATCGCGACGACCGGGGTGCAGCCGTGGACCTGCATGTTCTCGAGCTGCTTGCGCAAGTTGTCGCCACCCAGGTGGACCTCGTCGGGGTTGGCCTTGAGTAGATCTTCGGGGAGCGGCTTGCCGGGGACGATCTTGTGGTTGCCGGAGTGGGCCTTGAGGCCCCGCACGGTCGCAACGAGCACGGCAGCGTCGGGGGCGAGGCCCGAGTAGCGGCATTTGATGTTGAAGAAGCGCTCGGCGCCCATGTCGGCACCGAAGCCCGCCTCGGTGAGGAGGAAGTCGCTGGAATGGATACCAATGCGGTCAGCGACGATCGAACTGTTGCCGGTTGCGATGTTGCCGAACGGCCCTGTGTGCACGAGGGCCGGCGTGTTCTCCAACGTTTGCATGAGGTTGGGTTTGATGGCCTCACGCAAGATGACGGTCATCGACCCGGCGGCGCCGATTTGCTCGCCGGTGATGGGATCGCCGGCCTTGGTGTAGCCCAGCACGATGCGGCCCATGCGCGCTCGGAGGTCGTGGAGGTCGGTGGCGAGGGCCAGTGCGGCCATGACTTCGGAGGCTGCGGTGATGTCGAAGCCGGTCTCGCGGGGAATGCCGTCCATCTTGCCGCCGAGGCCGATGGTGACGTTGCGCAGTGCACGGTCGTTGATGTCGACGACGCGACGCCAGGTGATGTTGTGAATGTCAAAACCGGCCTCGTTGCCGTGGTATATGTGCGCGTCGACCATGGCCGAGCAGAGGTTGTGTGCGGCAGTGACCGCATGCATGTCGCCGGTGAGGTGGAGGTTGAACAGTTCCATCGGTACGACCTGGCTGTAGCCGCCGCCGGCGGCGCCGCCCTTGATGCCGAAGGTCGGGCCCATCGAGGGTTGGCGGATGGCGATGGTGGCGGACGACCCGATGTGCTGGAACGCCTGGCCTAAACCGACGGTGGTGGTGGTTTTTCCCTCACCCAGCGGGGTGGGGGTGATTGCCGAGACGACGACGTATTTCGCCTTCGGGCGATCGGCCATCTTCTCGATGGCGTCGAGCGTGATCTTTGCGGCACCTGAGCCGTACGGCTCGAGGCACTCGACGGGGATGCCGGCGTGGGCGGCGATCTCGGTGAGCGGACGGAGATTCGCCTGGGAGGCGATCTCGAGATCGGACGGGAAGGACATGGTTTCCCCCAAAGAAACTTTGCGGAGCCCGGGCCTGGGCGAGCGTACCAGCGTGTTCCACGATGCGGAACCCTTCCGCATCGTGGAATCAGCCAAAGGCTAACACCTGGTCACTTGGGGAGGAAGGCCGAGGTCAGCCGGCCAGCGGCGAGGCGAGCCGTTCCGTCACGGCTGAGCGGATCTCTGCGTCAAAGGCCCGGATGTGCTCTTCCATCAGCTCACCGGCTCGTTCGCCGTCGCCGGCCTGAAGGGCATCCATGAGTTCGGCGTGCTCGTCGACTGCGTGCTGCATCTCGGCGACGTCGGTAAGATAGAGGTGCCACAGCCGATCGGACTGGGCGTAGAGCATGTCAAGGGTGTCGACGAGGAACCGGTTGCCGGCGGCTTCCCACATGATCTCGTGACCGCGGCGGTCGATCTCCATCAGGTGGAGGTTGCCGATGGCCGAGTCGGCGGCGTCGAGCGCTACGGCCATGGCGGTCCAGTGCTCGTCGGTGCCTCGGGCTGCCGCAAGGCGAGCTGCGTAGGGCTCGAGCACCGAGCGGGTCTCGAACAGCATCGACAATTCGGACACGTCGATGCCGCTCACGAACATACCGCGGCGGGGAATCACCGTGACGAAGTGCTCTCGCGCCAAGCGCTGGAGGGCCTCGCGGATCGGCGTGCGGCTCATGCCGAGCGCCTCCTGCAGTGCCTCTTCGCGCAGGACGTCGCCGGGCGCGAAGTCGAGGCGCACGATCATGCGGCGCAGTTGCTGGTAGGCCTGTTCGGAGAGTGAAAGTTCGGTCATCGCAGTCGCCACGGCTCCGCCGTGGATCCCGATTGACGCGTTGTCGAACCGGGGGTTGCCCGACACGCGAACGTGCCGTACTATTTGGATGATACACTGGTGATATATCATTGCGTCAAGCAACAGCGTTTCGGACTCCGATCGCGTCACCGACTCCCGAGACCGCATCACAACAACACTGAGGGGAACCAACGTGAGCGACTTCCCGACTTCCGCCAAGGTCGTCGTCATCGGCGCCGGCATCGTCGGCAACTGCCTAGTGGGCCATCTGGCCCGCCTCGGCTGGACCGACCTCGTCCTGCTGGACAAGGGCCCACTGCCCAACCCGGGCGGCTCGACCGGCCATGCGTCAAACTTTATCTTCCCGGTCGATCACAACAAGGAAATGGCGCTACTCGGCGAGCAGTCCGCCAACCAGTACCGCGACATGGACCTCTCGGTCGACTCCGGTGGCATTGAGGTCGCCCGAACCCAGGAGCGCATGGACGAACTCCAGCGCCGGATGACCTCCGCCAAGGCGTGGGGCATTGAGGCCCACCTGCTCGACCCCGCCCAGGTCAAGGAGCTCGTACCGTTCGTCAACGACGACGTCATCCTCGGTGGCTTCTACTGCCCGACCGTCTCGGTGGTCGACTCCCTCGAGACTGGCACCGTGATGCGCAAGGAGGCCATCGAGAAGGCCGGCTGCCAGGTCTTCGCCAACACCGAGGTGCTCGACATCCTTACAGATGACACCCCGCGTCCGAACGGTCGACGCAAGGTCACCGGTGTCGTCACCGACAAGGGCACGATCGACGCCGAGCACGTCGTCGTCGCCTGCGGTGTGTGGTCGAACCAGATCGCCTACATGGCCGACACCTATATCCCGCTCGTTCCGGCCGTGCACCAGATGGCCGACGTCGGCCCGCTCGACGTGCTCGCCGAGACCAACAACGAGATCGGGTACCCGATCGTCCGCGACATGGACACCTTCTGCTATGAGCGTCAGTCGGCCGGCTCGATGGAGGTCGGCTCCTACGCCCACCGCCCGATCCTGCACCACCCCGACGAGATCCCGTCGAACGAAGAGGCGGCGCTCAGCCCCACCGAGATGCCCTTCACTGCGGACGACTTCGACCAGCAGATGGAAGAGGCCATCGAGTTGATGGACATGCTCGGCGACGCCGAGATCAAGTACGCCATCAACGGTCTGCTCTCGCTCACCCCCGATGCGATGCCGTGTCTCGGTGAGCTCCCCGACGTCGAGAACTTCTGGGCCGCCTCCGCCGTCTGGGTCAAGGAAGGTCCCGGCATGGCGCAGGTCGTCGCCGAGTGGATGACTCACGGCTACCCCCGTGTCATCGACTCCCACGGCGCCGACGTCGCCCGCTTCTACGACGAGGAGAAGAGCGACGAGCACATCTGGGCTCGCGCATCGGAGCACTTCAACAAGACCTACGGCATCGTCCACCCCGCCGAGCAGTGGGATTCGCGTCGCCACCTCGTCGAGGCGCCGTTCAAGAGCCGCCAGGAAGCCCTCGGCGCTGAGTTTTTCCAGGCTCGCGTCTGGGAACGCCCGCAGTGGTACACCTCGAACGCCGACCTCGTCGAGCGCTACGGCCTCGAAGAGCGCCCGGTTGAATGGGACAACCGCTGGTGGAACCCGATCACCGTCGGCGAGCACCTCAACCTGCGCGAGAACTGCGGTCTGATCGACCTCAGCGCCTTCCAGATCTTCGAACTTGAGGGCCCCGGCGCCGTCGAGTTCGCCGACTACCTCGCGGTCAACAAGATCGATGTTCCGGTCTTCCGCTCGGTCTACACCCCGTGGCTCAACCAGGATGGTGGCTTCCACTCCGACCTCACCATGATGCGCATGGCCGAGGATCGCGTCCGCATCGTCACCGGCGTCTTCGACGGTGGCCGCGACGAGTTCTGGGTCCGCAAGCACATGCCCAACGACGGTTCGGTGACCTTCACCAACCTCACCAAGCAGATCAGCACGCTCGGCCTCTGGGGCCCGAACGCCCCGTCCGTGCTCGGTCAGCTCACCGATCACGATCTCTCCCACGAGGGCTCGCCGTACGGCTCGTACCTCCCGGTCACCATCGCAGGTGTCGAGTGCCACCTGTTCCGCATCTCCTATGTCGGCGACACTGGCTGGGAGATCTACATGCCGTGGGACGAGGCGGGCACCGTCTTCGACGCGATCATGGAAGCCGGCGAGGACCACGGTCTGCGCATCACCGGCGGCGGCGTGTACTCGCTGTCGGGTCGCATCGAGAAGGGCTACCGCCTGATGGGCGCCGAGCTGGAGTCGGAGTACAACCCGATCGAGGCTGGCCTCGCCCGTCCGAAGGTCAAGGCCGCAGACTTCATCGGCAAGGAGGCCTACCTGGCCGCCCGTGAAGCTGGTGCCGAGGTCCAGTGCGTGACGCTGATCGTCGACGACAACGTCGACAGCAACGGCAACGAGCGCTTCATGCAGGGCGGCAACGAGCCCATCCTCACCCTCGACGGTGAGCGCATCGTCGACAGCCACGGTCGCGTCTCGCGTGTGACCACCGCCGGCTACAGCCCCTCGCTGGGCAAGAACCTGCTCATGGGCTACCTGCCCAACGAGTTGGCCGTGCCCGGCACCAAGCTGCAGTCGATGTACATGAACGGGCTCTACTCCTGCACTGTCGTGGGCAGTGGCTCGGCCTTCGATCCCGAAGACACCCGTCTGAAGGGCTGATCCGGAGCACTCATGAAGATTCTCTGCTGTGTGAAGCGGGTGCCCGCCCCGGGTGCGAAGATAAATGTGACCGCCGACGGGCAAGACGTCGATGCTGCACACCTCGGGTTCACCATGAGCCCCCATGAGGAGTGCGCCGTCGAAGGTGCCGTGCAGCTCATCGAAGAGCACGGTGGCGAGGTCACCGTGCTCACGTTGGGCACGGGCGATGCCGAGGAGCAGCTGCGTTACGCCGTCTCCGTCGGCGCGACCCATGGCGTGCTCGTTGAGGCCGACACCATCCAGTGGGATCCCCAGCGCACGGCGCAGGCGATCACCGCAGCGGTCCAGGAACTTGAGGGCGACGAACCCTTCGACCTGATCATGTTCGGCAACGAGTCGGCCGACGCGGGCGGCTTCCAGGTCGGTATTCGCATCGCCATGGCCCTGGGTCGCCCGATCGTGCAGGGCATCAAGGGTGTGGAGATCGGTGACGACACGATCATCGCCCGACGAGAGATCGACGGCGGTTTCGAGGTCTACGAATTGCCCAGTCCCGCCGTGCTCGGCATCAAAGAAGGCCTCAACCTTCCCCGCTATCCGACCATGAAGGGTCGCCTTGCGTCCAAGAAGGTCGAACTGAACTCGATCACCGCCAGCGCCGCCGAAGGTGGCCAGGTCCGCGTGAAGCTGCACCGCCCAGAAGAGACCGTGTCGGAGACCGTCATCCTCGGCATGGGCGCCGAGGCAGCTGCGGCCGTGGTCGACGTCCTCGATGAACTTGGAGTCCTCTGATGTTGCTCGTCATTCTCGAACACGAAAACGGTCAGCTCGTCGAGGCCGCCCGTGAAGCCTTGACCTTTGGTCGTGTGCTCGCAAAGAAGATGGGCGAGGATCTTGAGGCTGCGATCATCGGCAGTGACGACGACGACCTCGTCGAAGCCGCCGGCCAGTACGGCGCCGAGACCGTTCACACCGTCACCCACGACCTTCTCACCGATTACGGCCCCGACGCGTTCGGTTCCGTGATCGCCCAGATGGTCGAGTCGCTCGATCCCGATGCCGTGCTCTCGTGCGGCTCGGACCGAGCGAACGAGTTCATGGCCAACGCCGCCGCTCGTCTCGATGCGCCGTTCGTCGCCAACTGCACCGACGTCAATCCTGGTGACACGTGGGCGATGACCCGTATTCAGTGGGGTGGCTCGTTGCTTGAGGACGCGACGCTCACGGCCGATGTGCCCCTGCTCACCTGTGGACTGCATGCCGTCGCCGCCGAGATCGGTGACGAGGAGGATGCTGTCGCAGAGGAGTTCGACGTCGATCTCGACGAGTCGTTCACCATCACGATGGTGAAGGACCGTGTCGTCCAGGAAGCCGGTGTCACGCTGCCGACCGCTGCGGTCGTTGTTGGTGGTGGCCGCGGCGTCGGCTCCGAGGACGGCTTCGGCCAGCTCGAAGAGCTCGCCAACCTGCTCGGTGGCCGTGTCGGTTGCTCGCGTGCGGTGACCAACCTCGGTTGGCGTCCGCACGCCGACCAGGTCGGCCAGACCGGAACCCGGATCGCCCCGGAGATCTACATCGCGTCTGGTATCTCGGGTGCCATCCAGCACTGGGTCGGCGCGATGGCGTCGAAGCACATCCTGGCGATCAACACCGACAAGGAAGCCAACATGGTGACCAAGGCCGACTGGGCCGTGATCGGTGATCTTCACGAGGTGATCCCGGCAATCATCGCCGAGGTCCAGTCTCGCAAGGGCTGACCTTCGCTCGATACCAAGTCGCAGGTCATCGTCCGCCCGATTCGGACCCTGCACGACGAACAGCCCTCGCTCCTCAGGGCGACGGCTGTTCGTTGTTTTCGGTTGCGCCAGCGGCGGCGCGATGATGACGGCCCCGAGTGAGGAGCCCGAGATGAGCGACACCTACCGCATCGTGCGTTCGACCGTGACCGAGGACGGGACGGTCCGCATCGCGATCGACACCGAACCGATGCCCGAACCCGGCCCCGATGGGGTCGTCGTCGCCGTTGAAGCTGCGCCCATCAACCCATCGGACCTCGGCATGCTCATCGCCGGGGCTGACCCAGAGTCGTTCGCGTCGGTCGACGGTGCGCTTGTCGGGACGTTGAGCCCGGCGGCCATGGCCATGAACGCCGCCCGCGTCGGACAACCGATGCCGTGCGGCAACGAGGGTGCCGGCACCGTCGTGGCCGCTGGATCGTCACCGGGCGCGCAGGCGCTGCTCGGTGCGATCGTCTCGGGGGTCAGCGGCTCGATGTACGCCACCCACACGAAACTCTCTCATGTCATGTGCATCCCGGTGCCCAACGGGGTCGTCGCCGCCGACGCCGCGTCATCGTTCGTCAACCCGCTCACGGCGCTCGGCATGACCGAGACGATGCGTCTCGAAGGGCACTCGGCGATCGTGCACACTGCGGCGGCGTCGAACCTCGGCCAGATGCTCAACCGGCTCTGTCAGGCCGACGGCATCCCGCTGGTCAATGTCGTGCGCCGCAACGAGCAGGCCGATCTGTTGCGGGCTGCAGGTGCCGATCATGTCGTCGTGTCGTCGGCCGACTCCTTTGCGGACGACCTCACCGCAGCGATCACGGCGACGGGAGCCACCATTGCGTTCGATGCGATCGGCGGTGGGGAGCAGGTCGATGCGCTCCTTGCCTCGATGGAGAGGGCATCGTCGGCTGGGCAGGCGTTCAGCCGCTACGGCTCCGATACCCACAAGCAGGTCTACATCTACGGTGGGCTCGACCGGTCGGTCACGACGCTGCGGCGCACGTACGGCATGTCGTGGGGTGTGGGCGGATGGCTCCTCACCCCGTTCCTCGGTCGGGTCGGCTTCGAGCGCATGGCCGAACTCCAGGCCCGCGTCGCCGCTGAGATCACCACGACGTTCGCATCCGGCTATGCCGACACGATTTCGCTCGCCGACATGCTCGATCCAGCTGTGGCGAAGGCCTACTCGGCGCAGGCCACCGGAGAGAAGCACCTGGTCACGCCGTGAGCGCCGTCGTGATCTCTGAACACGGTCGTCTGTCCGTAAGGTCTCCTAGTGGCCCCCGACGACGAGACGATTCCAAGACGTGCCTGGATGGCGTTGTTCGTCTCGACGCTCGTCGTGTTCTTGGCTGTAGTCAACATCTCGTCGGTCAACGTCGCCTTCCCCTCGATCCGGGAGGACTTCGGTTCGACTGATGCCGAACTTAGCTGGATCGTCGGCGCCTACAATTTGGTTGTCGGTTCGCTGCTGCTCGCAGCTGGGCGGCTTTCCGACAGCCTCGGTCGGCGCCGTGTGTATCTGCCTGGTGTGGCGATCTTTGCGTTCGGCTCGGTGCTGTGCGCGCTCGCTCCGGGGACGTGGTGGCTCGTCGGTGCCCGCGTCGTGCAGGGCGTCGGTGGCTCAATCACGATGGCGGCCGGCTTCGCGGTGATGTTGCCGGAGTTCCCACCGGCCCGTCGGTCGACCCCGATCGGCATCGCCGGCGCGGCCGGCGCGCTCGGTGCCGTCGTCGGCCCCGTCGTTGGTTCGCTGCTTATCGATTTCGTCTCGTGGCGCAGCGTGTTCTGGATCAACGTGCCGCTCTGCTTGCTGGTGATTGCCCTCGGGCCTCGCTACCTGAGCGAGTCGAAGGATCCCGACGCCACCGGCCATATCGACTGGACGGGTGTCGCCTTCGGCACGGTCGCCGTCGCCTCGATCATGTTCGCCATCGTGCAGACCGAGACGTGGGGCCCCGACGCCCGTGTGGTGGGTTTGATCGTCTTCGGCCTCGCCCTCGCCGTCGCACTGATCCGGCGAAGCACCGTGCATCCCGAGCCGCTCATTGACCTGTCGCTGTTCCGGTTCCGCTCGTTCACGAGCGCCAACATCGGAGGGTTCTTCTACGGCCTCGGCTTCACCGCTGGCGCACTCGTCAGTTCACTGCTGCTCCAGGACGTGTGGGATCTGCCCGTCCGCGAGGTCGGACTTGCGTTCGCTCCGTCGCCGTTGCTGGCGGCAGCCGTCTCGCCTTACGCGGGACGTTGGGCCGACCGCATCGGCCATCGCTGGATCCTCTTCACCGGCTGCATGCTTTGCGCAGTCGGCTATGCCAGCTTCAGCTTCGCCTTCACCGAGACGGCCGATCCGTGGAGCCGCTACGTGCCGCTCAGCCTCCTCGCCGGTGTCGGCGTCGGCATGACGGTGTCGACGTGGTCGTCGGCCGGTGTCTCCGACGTACCGCCGGCCCGCTTTGGCATCGCTGGCGCCACGTTCAACACCCTGCGCAACGGTGCGTACGGCCTCGGCGTTGCGATCGTCGTTGCCCTGATTGCTACTTCGGGCGATTCGACCACGCTTCTCGGTATCGAGCGGGCGTACGCGTTCATCGCCGTCTGCTACGTCCTCTCGGCGATCTCGGTGGTGTTGACGTTCCCAGCCGGGTCGGCCCGAGATCGGGCGGCGGCCGTTGCGGCACGCCACGATCGGATGCCACCGGGCTGAGTTCGGCGTCTACGGTGGCAGCCGATGACTACCACCGTGACGGTCACCGGGACGGGTTGCCCGATCCCTGATGCCGAGCGTGCCGGTCCCGGCGTGCTCGTCGACGTCGACGGGTTGCGGCTTCAGTTCGATGCCGGCCGCTCGACGGTCCAGCGCCTTGCCGGTGCCGGACTGCCGTTTGCCGAGATCGATGCCGTCTTCATCACGCACCATCACAGCGATCACCTGACCGGGCTGCAGGACCTCGTCTTGACCCGCTGGGTTATGGCTCGCGGTGAGGTCTGCTCGCCACTTCCGATCGTGGTTCCCGTCGGCCCCGCCGAGTCGTTCGTGCGCGAGATGCTGCATCCCTGGCGCCACGATCTCGACGTGCGCGCTGCCCACTCGAACCGCAGCGACCCACTCACACTCGACATTGTTCCCTTCGACCTTCCCGACCAACCGACCGAGGTTTGGCGTCGAGGCGAAGTGCGAGTGCTGGCCGGTCAGGTCCGTCATGAACCCGTCCATCCCGCCGTCGGATTCCGGGTCGAGACGCCGGACGGCGTCGTCGCGATCACCGGCGACACGCTCGCGTGCGACGAGGTCGCAGTTCTCGCCGCTGGCGCGGACGTGCTGGTCTACGAGGCAATGCGGTTCGAGAGGATCCGACAGCGACCGCCACACCTGCAGTTCATCCTCGACTACCATGCAGACACGCCGCTCATCGGTGCGCAGGCCGCCGAACTCGAGGTACCGACCCTCGTGCTCACCCACCTGATCCCGCCACCCGAATCCGACGACGACGTCCAGGCGTTCGTCGACGACATCCGCACCGCCGGCTTCGCAGGCGAGTTGGTTGTCGCCGAGGACCTCTCGCAGGTGACGCTGGGCTGATCAGCCGACGAGCGGGATCAGCTTTCCGGGGTTGAACAGATTCTGCGGGTCGAGCGCCCGCTTGACCGTGCGCATCATCTCCCACTCGATGTCCGGCTTTTGGGGCCCGATCCGATCGCGCAGCAAGAGGCCGACGCCGTGCTCGGCCGACAGGGTGCCGTCGAGCTCGAACACGCGCCGGTCGATCTCGGTGGTTATGGCATCACGGACCTCGAGCCATGGTTCGACTGCCTCGTCGGTGATCGGAAGGATCATCATGTGGAGGTTGCCGTCACCCACGTGCCCGAAGCCGTAGGCGAGTGCCATGGGGGCGATCTTGGCGGCGGCGTCGAGCACCGACTGCACGAACTCCTTCACCTTGTCGACCGGCACCGCCGTATCGAGCTTGAGCCCGTGGTGCTGGTGTTCGATGTAGGCCGAGGTCGGTGGGATGTGGTCGCGGATCGCCCAGAGGTTGGCCTCCTGCTCGGGCGTGCCGGCGACGGCGGCGTCGACGATCAGGCTTGCTTCGGCGCCGGCTTCGAGGAAGGCGGCGATCTGGCCGTCGATCGGGTTGGAGCTGGCGAGCTTGACGAGCGCGAAGTACTCGGTGTCGGCGTCGAGTGGTTTGACGACATCGAACACGTTGACCACGCGATCGATGGCGACGAGTGGCATCAACTCGAACGCCGTCACCGTGCCGGGTGCGTGCTGCTGGGCGAGGTCGAGGAGTGGAGCGAGCGCATCGAGCCCGGTGATCGCGGCGAGCAGCGATGTCTCGTATGGCGTGGCCGGCCGCAGCTTCAGCACGGCCGAGGTGACAATTCCGAGCGTGCCTTCGCCGCCGATGAAGAGGTGCTTGAGGTCGTAGCCTGACGAGTCCTTCACGAGGGCGCGACGTCCGTCCCAGATGGTGCCGTCGGCGAGTACCGCTTCGATTCCCATGACGTTGTCTCGCATGTTGCCGTACCGAACGACGTTGTTGCCGCCAGCGTCGGTTGCGATGCCGCCGCCGATCGATGCCGTGCCGCGAGCTCCCCAGTCGGGGGCGAACACCCGGTTGACCGCCTTTGCGGCGTTCTGGACGGCTTCGATGGTGACACCAGCCTGAGCCGTGATCGTCGAACGATCAGGGTCGACGGACTCGATCTGGTTGAGACGGGCGAGTGACAAGACGATCGATGGCCGGTCGGTCGGCGATTCGGTGCCGAACGACAGGCCGGTGTTGCCGCCCTGGGGAACGATCGCCACGTTGTGGGTGGCGCAGATCCGCACGGTGGCAGCCACACCGGCGGTGTCGGCAGGCCGGACGACGACGGCGTCGTCGGCGGTGCGAAGGTTGCGGGGATCGAACAGGAAGGGGTCGGCGTCGCCGCCGGTCAGGACGGCGTTGTGGTCGAGCGCCGCCCGGAACTCGTCGACGATGTGATCGGCGGGAACGGTCATGTCAGTTCCAGGCTAGGTGCAGCTGTCCTTCCAGCACCCCGAGCTTAAGGCTGGTGTCGAGCGGGCGCCGAGAGGAAAGCGCAGGACCATCCTTACCTTAATGCGGTGGTTGGCTGCGGGACGAAGCGACTGATCAGTCGGACATCTGTTCGGTGATACCAGCAGCGGCGTCGGCCAACTGGATGCCGATGTCGTGGGTCCGGTCGGGGTCGGGGAATCGGTAGGCGGGCCCGTGGACGTGCAACGCTGCGATCGGGAGTCCCTCACCGTCGCTGATCGCCACTGCCACGGAGTTGATGCCGTCGACTCCCTCCTCATACCCCCACGCATAACCGAGGCTGCGGACGGCCGAGATGCGTTCGCGGACCTGTTCAGAGTCGACGAGGGTGTAGGCGGTGGTCGCCTCGAGCGGAAGGCGGAGGAACTCGTCGAGCTCGGCCTCGGACCAGCCCGCCATGATCGCCATCCCCGACGGCACCGACTGGAGGGGAAGGGTCTCGCCGGTCCAGTCGCGGACCATCACATCGGTCTCGGGGGCGGTATGGTCGAGGTAGTACACATGTCGACCGCGGACGATGCTGAGGCCGGCGGCCTCGCCGAGATCCTCACTGAGTGAGAGCAGCCAGGGTCGGACGGTTGCGAGGAGGTTGCGGCCGGGTTCAGTGGCGCCTGCGATGTCGAGCAGACCTTGGCCAAGTCGGTACTCGCCGCCCTGCTCGACCTGGGTGACCGCGCCCTCGGCCTCAAGGGCAGAGAGGAGTCGGGCGACCGTCGATTTCGGAAGATCGATCTGCTCCGCGAGTTCGGTTACCCCGAATGGCCCGGTGGCCAGGGCCCGAAGTACGGCGAACGCTCGCTCGATCGACTGTACGGCCATGTTCGTCAGGGTATCCCGCTGCGCGGAACCGTTCCGTATCGTGGAACGACAACAGTGGTGATGCTCAGCGGTCGACGCTGATGGTCTCGACGAGTCGATCCGCGATGGCCAAGATGCTGACGCGCTCGGTTTCCGCGGTTGCCCGAGGCGTGTACTCGACCTCGCCGTCGGCAAACGCCTTCGGGCCGAAGGTGACCCGATGTGGGATGCCGATGAGTTCGGCGTCGGCGAACTTCACGCCCGCGCGAGCGTCGCGGTCGTCGATGATGACGTCGACGCCTCGCTGGGTCAGTTCGGCGTAGAGCGCCTCGGCCCCGGCGACGGATGCTTCGTCCTTGACCGAAACGATCGTGATGACGGCCTCGAACGGCGCCACCGAGGTCGGCCAGATCATGCCGGCGTCGTCGTGGTGGGTCTCGACAATCGTGGCGATCGCCCGCTCGACACCGATGCCGTAGCTGCCCATCACGATCGGATGCTGGGTGCCCTCGGGGTCGAGCACCGTGGCCCCCATCGCTTCGGCGTATTTCGTGCCGAGCTTGAAAATGTGGCCGGCCTCGATGCAACGGACGATCTCGATCGGGGTGCTGCACATCGGGCATGCCTCGCCGATGCTGACCTCGCGCAAGTCGGCCCACTCGTCGACCGCAATGTCTCGCTCGACGGAGACGCCGGTGTAGTGCCAGTCGTCCTCGTTGGCGCCGGTGGTGAGGCCGGATCGGCCCAAGAGCGAGTGGTCGGCGATGATCCGCAATTCCTCGACCCCGACCGCACCGAGCGAGCCGGGCATCGCCCCGAGGTTCTCGTGGGCTTCCTCCGGCGTGGCCGGCCTGAGGTCGATCGCGCCGGAGGTGTCCAGAAGTTTCTGGAGGTTTAGCTGATGGTCGCCGCGCAAGAGTGCGAGCGTGACCTGGCCATCGAGCACCATCACCATGGTCTTGATCTGGTGTTCGGCGGGCGCGCCACCGTCGATCTCCTCCAGCGCCTTGATTGTGCGCACACCCGGTGTCGGGAAACGCTCGAGTTCGGGGATGCCGCGATCGGTCACTTCAGGCAGGGTCGACGTGGCCCGCTCGATGTTGGCGGCGTAATCGCAGTTGGAACAGATGACGACATCGTCCTCGCCGGCGGGGGAGGGGACCATGAACTCTGTCGAGCCGGAACCGCCCATGGCGCCGGAGCTGGCGTCGACCGGCACGGCGGGCAGGCCCATGCGGTCGAACATCGCAATGTAGGCGGCATGGTGTTTGTCGAACGCCGTATCGAGGCCGGCCTGGTCGAGATCGAGCGAGTAGGCGTCCTTCATCGTGAATTCGCGCACTCGGAGCAAGCCGCTCTTGGGTCGGGGCTCGTCACGGAACTTGGTGTGCATCTGGTACCAGATCTGAGGGAGCGCCTTGTAGGAAGTGACCTCCTGGGCGAGGTGGGCGAACACCTCCTCCTCGGTCATGCCGAGTGCGTTCTCGGCTCCCTTGCGGTCGGTCACGCGGAACATCTCGTCGCCCATGACCTCCCAGCGGCCCGACTTCTTCCAGAGTGAGGCGGGGTGCATCGTGGGCAGCTGGAATTCTTGACCGTCGATGGCATCCATCTCCTCACGGATGATCTCGGCGACCTTGCGAAAGACCCGCCACCCCAGCGGCAGCATCGAGTAGTGGCCGGCGTGCAATTGGCGGATGAAGCCGCCGCGGATCAGCAGCCTATGACTTGCGGCTTCAGCATCGGCGGGAGCATCGCGAAGCGTGGGGGTGTGGAAGTTCGACCAGCGCATGGGTGTGAACGGTACCGTTCCGCGAGGCGACCCGGGGCGGAGTTCGGCCGCAAACGAGGTCGTTAGCCTGGAGCCAAAAAGGGCCGTTCGTCGTTCCCAGTCGTTCCACGATCCGGTACTGTTCCGCCTCGTGGGAAACAAGGCGCTCCGCAAAGCCAAGAAGTTCAGTGATCCCCTGCCCCGGCTGACCACCCCGATGGTGCGCGAGAACGGCGTGCTGCGGGAAGCCACATGGGACGAGGCCCTCACGCGGGCCACCGAGGGATTCATCAAGGTGAAAGATGAACTCGGTCCCGGGGGATTCGCCGTCTTCTCCTGTTCTAAGTCGACCAACGAGATGAACTATGCGGCACAGAAGTTCGCCCGCATGGCCCTCGGCACGAACAACATCGATTCGTGCAATCGAACTTGACACGCTCCAAGTGTCGTCGGTCTGGCGGCAGTGTTCGGAGCGGGTGGCGGTACCTCCTCGTACCTCGAGGTCGAGGAGACCGACGTCATCTTGCTGTGGGGATCCAACGCCCGTGAGGCCCACCCCATCTACTTCCATCACGTCCTGAAGGGGCTCGACAACGGGGCTCGGATGTTCGCGGTCGATCCGCGCCGGACCTCGTCGGCCAAGTTCGCCGACGCCTGGCTCGGGCTGAACGTCGGCACCGACGTGGCGATGGCCAACGCGATCGGTCGGGAGATCATCGCCGCCGATCTCCACAACAAGGACTTCATCGCTCACTCGTCGCAGGGCTTCGAGGACTACAAGGCCCATGTCGAGCCGTACACGCTCGAGTACGCCGAGGCGATCACCGGGGTTCCAGCCGAAGCGATTCGCGAGGTGGCCCACGCCTACGGGTTAGCGGACAAGGCCCAGATCCTCTGGACCCTCGGTATCACCGAGCACCACAACGGTGTCGACAACGTGAAGTCTCTGTGCAACCTCGCGCTCCTCACCGGCCACGTCGGTCGTTGGGGCTCGGGTCTGGTGCCGCTGCGTGGGCAGAACAATGTGCAGGGCGGCGGTGACATGGGTGCGCTGCCTAACAAGTTCCCGGGCTTCCAGGACATCACCAACCCTGACCATCGGGCGAAGTTCGAGACCGCCTACGGCATGGAACTCAACCCGAACAACGGCAAGCACCTCACCTTGATGCTCGAGGCGATGGAGCACGGCGAGATCAAGGCCGCCTACTGCATCGGCGAGAATCCGGCCGACTCCGAGGCGTCCGCCGGCCATAGCCGGGCGCTCCTTGAAGGCCTCGACATCCTTGTCGTGCAGGACATCTTCATGACCGCCACCGCTCAGCTCGCCGACGTCGTCTTGCCGTCGTCGGTCGGTTGGGCCGAGTGCGACGGCACCGTCACCTCGTCGGAGCGTCGCGTGCAGCGCGTGCGCGCGGCCGTCACCCCGCCCGGTGAGTGCCGCCACGATCACGAGATCATCGGCGAGCTCGCCAACCGCATGGGTGTCGACTCGTGGGGCGACCCGACCCCGCAGGAGCTGTGGGACGAGTTGCGGTCGCTGTCGCCGCTACACGCCGGTATGAGCTACGAGCGTCTTGAAGCCGAGGGCGGCCTGCAGTGGCCGTGCCCGTCAGAGGATCATCCCGGTTCGCCGTTCCTGCACGGCTGGCTCTGGGAGGACGACCTTGGCGGTCGCGCCCCATCGCCGTTCTCGATCACGGAGCACGAGGGCCCGAAGGAGCAGCTGACCGACGAATTCCCGCTGCGCCTCACCACAGGTCGATCGCTTGATTCCTACAACACCGGTGTCCAGTCCGGCGGTTTCGAGAGTCCGATTCGCAGTGGTGACGAACTTGACATGAACCCGGGCGACGTGGCCGCCCTCGGCATCGCCGACGGGGAGCGTGTGCTCGTGTCCTCGCCGCGCGGCTCGGTCGAGATGGGCGTGCGCGTCCAGCCCGACATTCCCGCCGGCCTCACGTTCACCACGTTCCACTTCCCGGACCTGGTCGACATCAACCTCATCACCAACGACGAATGGGACCGTGACTCCGGCACCGCCGAGTTCAAGGCCGCCGCGATTCGAGTCGACAAGCTGCTTGCGTAATGGCTGATCTGTACATCTCCGAGGAGACCGCCGACGACATCGAGATGGCGGCGGTCGACGCAGTGCTCGACGGCCGGTTTGTCGTCGTTCGCGAGAGCGAGCGGCTGATCCGCGCCGGCACATCGGCGCGTCATGGCCACCGCCACTTGTTGTTGCCTGCGTTGCATGCGCTGCAGAACGCGAAAGGTTGGATCAGCCCGGGCGGCCTCAACTATGTGTGCGAGACCTTGCAGGTCCCTCCAGCCGAGGCCTACGGCGTCGCTACCTTCTATGACTTGTTCCGGGTCGAGGAGCCGATGCAGTTCGGCGATGTCACCCACGTGTGTGTCGATGCGGCCTGCCAGATCGCCGGTGCGGCTGACCGCATTGCCGAACTGAAGGCCCAGGGTTTGAACGTGCACGAGTCACCGTGCCTCGGCCAGTGCGAGCGTGCCAACGACGTCACCGGCGAGGTCGCCGTGTTCGTCCAGAGTGTTGGCGGCCCCGACTCCGTGGCTGCCGACGACACGCCCTATGAGCTGTTCCACCAAAAAGGTGACGAGTCGCTTCGCTTGCTGAAGCGCATCGGTGTAGTCGACCCGACCTCCCTCGACTCCTACCTAGCGCACTGCGGTTACGAGTCGCTCACCGCCGCGATCGAGATGGGTGCTGAGGCTGTTTGCACCGCCGTCGCCGACTCGGGCCTATCGGGCCGTGGCGGTGCCGCCTTCCCCACCGGCATCAAGTGGCGGGCAGTCGCCGCCGAGCAGGGCTGCCCGAAGCACGTCGTCGCCAACTGCGACGAGTCCGAGCCCGGCACCTTCAAGGACCGGGTGGTGATGGAGAACGATCCGTTCGCCGTCATCGAGGCACTCACCATCGCCGGCTTCGCCACGGGCGCCGAAAACGGCTGGATCTACATCCGCGGCGAGTACCCACTCGCCACCGCTCGTCTGCAGAACGCCATCGACCAAGCGCTCGACGCCGGTCTGCTCGGCGACGATGCCGCCGGCTCCGGCCATCGGTTCCACATCGAGATCCGTCGCGGCGCAGGCGCTTACATCTGTGGTGAGGAGACCGCGCTCTTCGCCTCACTCGAAGGTTTTCGCGGTGAGCCGCGGAGCAAGCCACCGTTCCCGACCACCCATGGTCTCTTCCAGGAACCGACGGCAATCAACAATCCCGAGACCTTGCTCAACGTGCTCGACATCGTGCAGATCGGCGCCGACGGCTACCGCAGCCGCGGCAGCGAGCGGTCGCCGGGCACCAAGCTGCTCTGCCTCAGCGGCCGGGTCGCGAAGCCTGGCGTCTACGAGGTCGAGTTCGGAACCACGCTCGGCGAGGTGCTCGAACTGGCGGGTGGGCTCACCGGTTCCGGCGAACTCAATGCCGTCTTGATGGGTGGCGCGGCCGGCTCCTTTGTCGACCGCCGCTACCTCGACATGCCGATCACCCTCGAGGACGCTCGCGAACGCGGCACCACCCTCGGCTCGGGTGTCGTCATGGCCTTTACCGATGAGATCGACCTCGTCGACGTGCTCGTGCGCATCTCGCAGTTCTTCTCCGACGAGTCGTGCGGCCAGTGCGTGCCGTGCCGAGTCGGTTGCGTCCGCCAGAACGAGACAATGGTCGTGCTGCAGGAGAAGGGGTCGCTCACGTCGGAGCGGCGCCAGCTCGTCAACGACATCGCCCAGGTGATGGTCGACGCCTCGATCTGCGGCTTTGGCCATACCGCCACGAACGCCATCAACTCCGCCATCAAGCTGGGCCTCGTCCCGGGGGTGCCGTCGTGACGATGACCGACGATCCGACCTCGGTTGTGACCGTGTCACTGACGATCGACGGGCAGGCCGTCGAGGTCCCTGAGGGCACCTCAATTCACAAGGCCTGCAAGTCGGCCGGCATCGACACGCCCACCCTGTGCTGGGCTGAGAACCTCACCCCGGTTAACGTTTGCCGGGTGTGTGTCGTCGAAGTCGAGGGCCAGCGGGCACTTGTCCCGTCGTGTGCTCGTCCCGCCGAAGAGGGCATGGTCGTCGAGACCGATTCTGAGCGGGTGAAGCACAGCCGCAAGATGGTGCTCGAGTTCCTCGGCTCCGGGGTCGACCTCGATCAGGCCCCCGAGCTGCAGAAGTGGATGGATCACTACGGCTCCGACACCTCGCGCTACGACCAGTACGAGCTGCCAGCGCTGCGTATGGGCGAAACGCCGAAGATCCAGGACAACCTCTACATCCGCGATTACGACCGCTGCGTGCTCTGTTACAAGTGCGTCGAGGCGTGCGGCGACGACGCCCAGCACACGTACGCAATCGCGGTGAGCGGCCGAGGTTTCGACGCTCGGATCTCCACCGAGTTCGACGTCACCCTGCCCGACTCGGCCTGTGTGTACTGCGGCAACTGCATCGGGGTCTGCCCGACCGGCGCCATTCAGTTCAAGACCGAATATGACCTCCGACAAGAAGACGACTGGCGGCCTGAGGATCAAGACGTCACCCGAACGGTCTGCTCCTACTGCGGTGTCGGCTGCAACCTCGAACTGCACACCCAGGACGACAAGATCGTTAAGGTCACGTCGCCGGCCGACCACTCGGTCACCAGCGGCATGCTCTGCATTAAGGGCCGTTTCGGTTGGCAATACGTCCAGCCGGTCGATGCCCCCACCCGCAAAGCCTGACCCTGCGCGAGCCAGACGACAGTCAGCCGGTCCGTTCTCGCAGCTCGGCCGGGCGGACACAGCCGGTCTGGTGCATCACGTTCAGCAGGCCGTCGTAGAGGATCTCGTACGCGTGCCCGGCACCGTCGGCACCGAGTGCACCGAGTCCGAAGTAGAAGGGTCGACCGGCGAAGACGAAATCGGCCCCGAGGCTGATCGCCCGGGCGACGTCGGCCCCCGAGCGGACACCGGAGTCGAACAAGACCGGCACCTCGTCGCCGATCTCGGTGGCGATCGCTGGTAGGCAGCTGATCGCCGCCGGCGAGGCTTCGAGCTGACGGCCGCCGTGGTTCGAGACCCAGACGGCGTCCGCGCCGACGTCGATCGAGCGTCGCGCATCGGCTGGGTCGAGGATGCCCTTTACGACGATGTTGCCCGTCCACCGCGCTCGGACCTCAGCGACATAGTCGAAGCTCAGCGAACCGCCGAGGCTGGCGCCCACGAACCCGGCCACTGCGGTGAGCGACGCCCCGTCGATGTACCGCTCGATGGTGCGAAAGCGCGGAATTCCGTTGCGCACCATCGCCATCGACCAGGCCGGATGGGTGAACGATTGCCACATGAGCCGCGGGGTAATCTTCGGCGGTACCCGAATGTGGGCCTTGCGTTGCCGTTCGCGGCGGCTGCCCTTCGGCACATCCGCAGTGATCACGAGCGTGCGGTAGGCGGCCCCTTCGACTCGATCGAGCAGATCCGATCGGAGGGCATCTTCGCGGGGTGGATACAGTTGAAACCAGCCCATGTCGCCGGCCAACGGGCCGACATCTTCGGGGGTGGTGGTGGCAACGGTGCTCAGGACGTGCGGGAAACCTCTCGCCCGAGCAGTGCGGGCGAGCGCCTGGTCGGCCCCTGGCCAGATCAGCCCCGACATGCCGAACGGCGCGACGCCGATCGGTGCGGCATGCTCCACGCCGAAAAGCGTCGTGCGCGTGTCGGGCTCGATCACGCCCTTCATCAGTTGGGGAAGGAGTTCGACGTCGAGCAGCGCCGATCGATTTCGGTGCATCGCTGACTCGTCGCCGGTGCCGCTGGCGAGGTACTCCCAACTGAAGTGGGGCAGTCGACGTTTCGCCCGCCGTTCCAGGTCCTCGATCGCAGGGAAGCGATCCATGAGGTTGGCCATCAGGCCACCTTGGCGCCGTCGACCACAAACTTGTGGCCCGTGCAGTCGCTCGCTTCGTCGCTGGCCAGAAACAGCACGACCTCGGCGACCTCGGTGGCCTCCGCGACACGGCCGAGCGGGATGCGCCGCTCGATCGTTTCGATGTTGCTGCCGAACGGCTTCAGCATCTCGGTGTCGATGATGCTGGGATGCACCGAGTTCACTCGCACGCCGTGCGGGGCGAGTTCCATGGCTGCGCTCTCGGTCATGCCTCGCACCGCCCACTTGGTTGCGCCGTAGGCGTGGTAGATCGGTGCGCCCGAGAGGCCGGCGACCGAGGAAATGTTGATGATGCTGCCGGTGCCGTCCTCCTTCATGGAACGGGCGGCGGTCTGCTTGCCGGGGTCGTCGAGCACGTCGGCGAGGACGACCGTTGCGCCCTCCTCGATGAACCGAGCCGCCTCGGCGACTCCCTGGCCGCAAGTGGCTTCGGTGATGAGTGCGTTTTTGTATTCGAGGCGTCTCATGGGTCGAGACCCTAGGACGACCAGGGCCGTTCAGGCGAGGAGGTCGGCCGCTAGGTCAGCGGCAACTGTGGCGGGGGACCGGCCGTCAGGGGTGAGGCCGTCGAGCGACCGTGCGATCGACCGTTCCATGCGGGTGGTGAGCCGACTCGCGACCTCATAGCGGAAGCGTGCGGCACGGCGGCGTTCGAGTGCGCTCGTGGCTTCGAGATGCGCTTGGTGGGCGGTGACCGCCTCCCACATAGCCTCGACGCCCAAACCATCGGTGGCGGTGGTCATCAGGATCGGCGGTCGGTAACCGGTGCCGTCCTCGAGGCCGCTGACGTGGCTGAGATCGAGCATGAGTTCGAGATCCCGGCGGGTGTCGTTGGCGCCGTCGCGATCGGCCTTGTTGATCACGAACACGTCTGCGACCTCGAGTAGTCCCGCCTTGTTGGCCTGCACCGCATCACCCCAGCCAGGATTCACGACCACGACGGTGGTGTCGGCCGCGCCGGCGACGTCGACCTCAACCTGACCAACGCCGACCGTCTCGATCAGCACGGGGCCGAACCCGCAGGCGTCGAAGGCTCGCACCGAACCGGGGACCGACAGTGCCAGACCGCCGGCGTAGCCGCGGGTGGCGACCGAGCGGATGAAGCCGCCGTCTCCGGCGACATCGTCCATGCGGACCCGGTCGCCGAGGATGGCGCCGCCGGTGAGCGGGGAGGAGGGATCGACGGCCAGCACCGCTGGCTTCAGACCGAGGGTCGGCAGGTGGCGGATGAGCTGGCCGGTTAGTGTCGATTTGCCGGCACCCGGAGCGCCGGTGATGCCGACGACGTGAGCGCCCTTCGTGGCCGGATGGGTGAGATCGGTGATCTCGTCGGCCGGCTCACCACCTCGTTCGATCAGGGTGAGCATTCGGCCGATGGCGCGACGATCACCCTCGAGCGCACGCCCCACGAGCTCGGGGACCGACAGCTTCTTGACGCTCACGACGTCAGGTTCGTGCGGCGACTGCGCCCCGAACAGCTGTGACAACCTCTTCGGCCGGGGCTCCCGGACCGAGGATCGCAGCGACGCCGGAGCCTTCGAGGATAGGAATGTCGGCCTCGGGGATGATGCCGCCGATGATCAGCGGGATGTCGAGGTCGGCGTCATGGAGCGCAGCGAGCATCGACGGGGCGAGCGCGAGATGACCAGCGTTGTGCATCGACAGGCCGATGGCGTCAGCGTCCTCCTCTTCGGCAGCGGCCACGATCGACGCGGTCGTTTGGCGCAGGCCGAGATAGACAACCTCCATGCCCGCGTCGCGAAGGATGCGAGCAACGACCTTGATGCCGCGATCGTGGCCATCGAGGCCGAGCTTCGCTAGCACGACGCGAATGGTCGGCTGCTCGGTGTTGGTGGATTCGATAGCCATCAGACGATCGCCTGTTCCACATAGGTGCCGAACACGTTGCGCATGGCGTTGCTGATCTCTTCCTCGGTGGCGTAGGTCTTCACCGCATCGATGATCGGGGGCATGAGATTGACCGTTGGGTCCTCGGCGGCATTGCGGATGGCGGCGAGTGATGCCTCGACGGCGGCCGAGTTGCGCTCCTGCTTCACCGCCTCGAGTCGTTTGCGCTGGAGTTCCTCGACGGAATGGTCGATGCGGAGGAGGTTGGTCTCATCTTCGTCGTTGCCGTCGGTGAACTCGTTCAGGCCGACGATGATCCGCTGGTCGTTGTTGATCTCCCGTGCGAAGCGGTAGGCGGCGTCGGCGATCTCGCCGACGAAGTAGCCGTTGTCGATCCCGGCGTAGACCCCCTCGAGGATCGAGCCGTTGCCGAGTTCGTCGAGGTGGGCGAATACGGCCTCGGCCTGAAGTTCCATCTCGTCGGTCATCCACTCGACGTAGGGGGCGCCGCCGAGCGGGTCGGCCACATTGGTTACGCCCGTCTCGTGAGCGACGACCTGCTGGGTCCGCAGTGCGATGCGTGCCGCCTTCTCGGTCGGGAGGGCAAGGGCCTCGTCGAAGGAGTCGGTGTGCAGCGACTGGGTGCCCCCGAGGGCGGCCGACAACGCCTGGATTGCGACGCGGGCGATGTTGTTTTCGGGCTGCTGGGCGGTGAGCGACACGCCAGCAGTCTGAGTGTGGAACCGGCACATCATCGCCCGCTCGTCGGTGGCGCCGTAGCGCTCCTTCATCCACCGGGCCCAGATGCGGCGGGCGGCACGGAACTTGCCGATCTCCTCGAAGAAGTCGGAGTGGGCGTTGAAGAAGAACGAGAGGCGACGCCCGAACTGGTCGACGTCCTGCCCTTCGGCGAGGGCGGCTTCGACGTAGGCAAACCCGTTGGCGAGGGTGAACGCGAGTTCCTGTGCCGCCGTCGAGCCGGCCTCGCGGATGTGGTATCCGGAGATCGAGACGGGGTGCCACTTCGGCATTTCGGCCGAGGTGTAGCGGATCATGTCGGTGACGATCCGCATGCTCGGGCGCGGGGGATAGATGTACTCCTTCTGCGCCTGGTATTCCTTCAAGATGTCGTTCTGGATCGTGCCGGCCAGATCGGACTTGGCGACGCCGCCCTGTTCGCCGACAGCGATGTACATTGCCAGCAGCGCGGCAGCAGGGCCGTTGATCGTCATCGACGTGGAGACCTTGCCAAGGTCAATGTCGGCGTAAAGGTCCTCCATATCGCGCAGGGTATCGACGGCGACGCCGGCGCGGCCGACCTCGCCGAGTGCCCAGGGGGAGTCGGAGTCGTAGCCCATGAGGGTGGGCATGTCGAAGGCGGTGGAGAGGCCCATGCCGCCGTTGCGGAGGATCTCCTTGAAGCGGGCGTTGGTGTCCTCGGCTGTGCCGAAGCCGGCGAACATCCGCATCGTCCAGAGACGAGAGCGGTAGCCGGCGGCGTGCAGGCCTCGGGTGAACGGGTACTGCCCGGGAAGTGGTGCGTCGCCGAAGACCGGATCGACCGGCACTCCGGACATCGTCTCGAAGGGCACGTCGCGGAGGTGGGTTGCGTCGTACTGCTCTTGCCAGGCGTGCTTTTTGTCGTCCATAGGAGATCTCCAAATACTTTGACGTCCAAGTATTTGTTCCTAGGCTACTTCACGATGACGCTGGAGTTCGACCCGATTGACGAGGCGGCGGCCAACTGGCGAGGCGCCGGTTGGGCGGCCGTCGACGCAATGACCGCCGCCACGTCCATCACGAGGGCACACCAAGTCCTTTCCGGCCGGATTGACGCCGCACTGGCGCCGCTCGGCCTCAACTTCTCGCGTTTCGAGGTACTCGCCCTTCTTTCCTTCACGAAGGAGGGCGAACTCCCACTCGGCAAGGTCGGCGACCGCCTCCAGGTACACCCGGCGTCGGTCACCAACACCGTCAACCGTCTCGAAGCCGATGGCCTCGTCGCCCGCAAACCGCATCCGACCGACCGGCGGACGACGCTGGCCGTGCTCACGGCGGACGGTCGGGGCCGGGTCCAGCAGGCCGCAGTCGCGCTCGCTGAGATCGAGTTCGGCGTGGCTGGCTTGACCGGTGATGGCCGTCGGTCGGTCGACGCAGCGATCCTTGAACTTCGCGTCGCCGCGGGCGACTTCGTCTCGCCTCCCTCTTAGCGGGGGTGAAGTCGAAAGAGCGGGATCAGGCGCTCCACCGACGCCTGGTAGACTGCGAATCGGGGGAGTGAGGTCGTCATGAGCTCGAATGCCCGGTCACGGTCTGGCCCGATGGTCTCCACGGCACGCGCAGGGAAGGTCTTGGCGCCGACCTCGAGGGTGATCTCGGGGTGGGCCCGCAGGTTGTGGGCCCACCCCGGCAAGGTCGGGCTTCCGGCGGCTGATGCCATCACGATGAAGGCGTCGCCGTCTGGCGTGCAGCTCAACGGCGAGGTGAGAGTTCGGCCTGACTGCGCGCCGGTCATCGTCACCAAGAGTGTGGGGTTGCCGTGCAGCGGATGTCCCTCGGGCATCTCCCCACCGTTGGAGCGGAAGGTCTCGATGACGCTCGCGTTGAAGTCGAGCGTCTGTTCCCTCGTCAGTCCGTGCACGGCGACCTCCTCGCTGGATGCGCTGCAATGATGCACGGTTCGCTACCGTCCATGCACGGAGGTGCCCCCCGATGCTCGACTTCGAACTGTCCCCCGAACTCCAGGAACTGCAGATCCGCGCCTGGAAGGTTGCCGCGGAAGGTGTCGCCGATTTCGGGATGCACACTGACTCTTGGATCAACGGCTACTCCAAGGAATTCAGCAAGCGCCTCGCCGAAGAGGGCTGGATCGGCATGACGTGGCCGGTCGAATACGGCGGTGGTGGGCAGTCGAACCTGGCCCGCATTATCATGGGTGAGGCCATGATCTCGGCTGGTGCACCGATCGCCGCGAGCTGGTTCGCCGACCGACAGATGGGCCCAGCGCTGTTCACCTACGGCACAGAGGACCAGCAGGCGGAATTCCTCCCCGGCATGCTCAGCGGCGAGACCACCTGGTGCATCGGCATGTCCGAGCCCGATGCCGGCTCCGATCTTGCCGGTCTCAAGACGTCTGCGATTCGCGACGGCGATGTGTTCGTCGTCAATGGCCAGAAGATCTGGACCTCCTTCGCAGCCGACGCCGACTACTGCTACCTGATCTGCCGCACAACGGGCGACGGGCCACCACACAAGGGCGTCTCGGAGCTGATCGTGCCGATGGATCTCCCTGGCATTGAGATCCGTCCGATCACCGACATGACCACCAACCGGCACTTCT
>CAJWHS010000018.1 GCA_913041415.1 uncultured Acidimicrobiaceae bacterium
GAGCCACTCGTCGATCCATGCCAGGTTCCGGCCGGTGCCACCGGGCACCACCCCGTCGGCTGCGAGCTCGGAGGCGCCCACAATCACGGGAACGTCGTCGACAACGATCTCGAGCCCGACCCCGGATTCCTGCGCCATGCGGCCGGCATGGCCGAGCAGACCGAAGCCGGTGACATCGGTGGCCCCTGAGGCCCCGCCCGCAACCGCTGCGGCGGCGCCGGCGGCGTTGGTGATGGTCATCGAGGCGATGGCGGCCTGCATCGTGGCGGCATCGACAACATCGCGCTTCTGAGCGGTGGTGATGATGCCTATGCCAAGCGGCTTGGTAAGAACGAGCGCCTGACCGGCCTGGAGGCCGGCGTTGGTGAGCATCTTGTCGGGATGGACTTCGCCCACGACCGCCATGCCGTACTTGGGTTCGGGGTCGTCGACCGTGTGCCCACCGGCAACGACAAAGCCGCACTCGTGCGCAATGTCCTGACCTCCGAGCAGCACGTCGCCCAGCAAATCGTTCGAGAGTTCCTCGGTGTTCCAGCACACGAGGTTGAGCCCGAGGAGCGGAGTGCCGCCCATCGCGTAGATGTCGCTGACGGCATTCGCGGCAGCGACCCGGCCCCAGTCGCGCGCATCGTCGACCACCGGCGTGATGAAGTCGGCGGTGACGACGAGGGCGCGTTCGTCAGAGAGACGGAAGACCGCGGCATCGTCGCCGCTGGCCGCCCCAACGAGCAGATTGGGTGAATCAGGTGGAGTGAGACGGCGCACGACCTGCGCCAGTTCGCCGGGGGCGAGTTTGCAGCCTCAACCAGCGCCGTGGCTGAACTCCGTCAGTCGTCGTGTCATGTCACCTCCTCAGCCTTGTGTCCGGTGGGAGCCGGAGGCCGGCGCCGCATTGCTCGTACCCGCACCCTACGTCGTAGGGTCTCGCGCATGACCGACACCGTCGATCCTCGCCTACAGACAAGCGCAACCGAACTCTTCGGTGTCCGATTCCCGATCGTGCAGACCGGCATGGGTTGGGTTGCAGGTGCATCACTCGTCAGCGGCACCGCCAACGCCGGCGGACTCGGCATCCTCGCCTCCGCCACCATGACCTTCGACGAGATGGTCGAAGCGATCGACGAGGTGCACGAACGCACAAACAAGCCGTTCGGGGTGAACCTTCGAACCGACGCCGTCGACATCGAACAGCGGGTCGATCACCTGATCTCCGCCGAGGTCAAGGTGGCATCCTTCGCCCAGGCGCCGCGACCCGACATGGTCGCCAAGCTCAAGGAGGCTGGCCTCGTTGTCATGCCCACGGTCGGCGCCCGTCGTCACGCCGAAAAGGTCGCCGAGTGGGGCGTCGACGCAGTGCTCTGCCAGGGCGGTGAAGGTGGCGGGCATACCGGCTCGGTGCCGACGTCGCTGTTGTTGCCGCAGGTGATTGATGCCGTCGACATTCCCGTCATCGCCGCCGGTGGCTTTCACGATGGCCGGGGTCTCGCCGCCGCACTTGCTTGGGGCGCCGACGGCATCGCCATGGGTACTCGTTTCCTGCTCACCGCCGACTCCAAGGTCCCCGAGAAGATCAAGCAGGCTTATCTCGCCACGCCGGTGACCGGCACCGTTGTCTCCACCGCCATCGACGGTGCGCCCCAGCGGGTAATCCGCACCGACATGGTCGATTCACTCGAAAAGGCCGGCCTCACCCGCTTCCCGAAGGCGGCGATGAATGCCCTGCGGTTCCGGAAGATGACCGCCACCTCGCTCGGCGACCTTCTCCGTGAAGGTCTGGCCATGAAGAAGAATCAGGATCTCTCCTGGGCGCAGCTCGCCATGGCGGCCAACGCCCCGATGCTGACCAAGGCCACGATGGTCGACGGCGAGGTCGGAGTCGGCATCCTCCCGACCGGTCAGTGCGTCGGCGTCGTTGACGATCTTCCGACGTGCGATGAATTGATTCAGCGCATCGTCGCAGAGGCGGTCGAGGCAATGAACCGCCTCGCTCCCGCCACTTCCTCCTAGACTGTGCTTGTTCGCAAGCAGCGAATTCCGGTGAGATCCCGGAACTGTCCCGCAACGGTAAAGCCACGCTCTCGGGGGTGGACGAGTCCGGTCGCCTGAGGGTGAACGTCAACGAACCAACCCTCGAGGAAGGGGAGGCTCGTGCGAGAGGGGGCTCCTGAGAGGGTGGTTCGCTGTCGCTCGTGCCCGACCAGCTCGAGCCACAGGAGGAAACCATGATGAAGATGCGCTCCACGCTCATCTCCCTGCTGGCTGTGCTTGCGTTGTTTGCTGCTGCCTGCGGCGATGACGATAACGACACCGCTACCGAGGCCGAATCGACGTCGGCCTCGCAATCAGCGTCGGCACCCGCCGATGACGAAGATCACGACCACGAAGCTGACGAAAATCACGACCACGAGTCCGAGGACGCCATGGCCGGCGACGATGCAGCTCCCGCACGTCCTGATCGCATCGTCTCGATCGATCCATCCGGCACCGAGATCGTCTACGCCATCGGCGCAGGCGATCGCGTCGTTGCTGTCGACGACTACTCGTACTTCCCCGAGGGAACCCCGGTGACCGATCTTTCCGGTTGGCAGCCCAACCTCGAGGCGATTCTGGCCTTCGAGCCAGATCTCGTCGTCATGGGATCCAACAGCGATATCGAGGCAGGCCTTGAGGCTGCCGGTGTGGTTGTCGCCCTGAGCAACGCTCCCATGTCGTTCGACGACGTCTACAGCCAGATTGAGGTCCTTGGCGCCGCTACCGGCAACATCGGTGAGGCCGCCGAGCTCGTGCTCGAGATGCAGACCGAGATTGATGAGCTGACGGCCAACGCCCCTGACGGCACGGGTCTGAGCTACTTCCACGAGCTCGACAACACCTTGTACAGCGTGACCTCGTCGACCTTCATCGGTGCCGTGTACGCCCTGTTCGGTCTTGAGAATGTCGCTGACCCGGCCGATGCAGACGGCGCCGCCTTCGGTTATCCGCAGCTCAGCGACGAGTATCTCGTCGACACCGATCCGGACATCATCTTCTTGGCCGACACCATTTGCTGCGGTCAGAGTGCCGAAACCGTTGCCGAGCGCGCCGGCTGGGACCAGCTCTCGGCTGTCCAGAACGGCACAGTTGTCGAGCTCAACGACGACATTGTGTCGCGCTGGGGGCCGCGCCTCGTCGACTTCATCGAAGCGATCGCTCTGGCCATCGAGTCAGCGGCCGTCCCGGCCTGATCCGAATCCGGCCCCAGGCCATGACCGACACGAGTGCTGCTGGGATCGGGGAGGAGCCGCTGCAAGTGGCCCGACTCGGGCCTGGCGCGCTCGTTGCCGGGCTCGTCGCCGTCGTTGGCGCGATGGTCATCGGGATGGCCCTGGGGCCGGTCGACATCTCCCCGAAGCTGATCGTCTACGAACTGCTGGACGATCTGCCTCTCATCGAACTCGACTCCGGCCTGTCGGCGCAGCGGGTCGCCATCATTGAACAGATCCGATTGCCCCGCGTGGTGCTCGGCTTTCTCGTCGGTGCGACGTTGTCGGTGAGCGGCGCCGCGTATCAGGGAGCGTTTCGCAATCCGCTTGCCGATCCGTACCTGCTCGGCATCGCAGCGGGCGCCGGTCTCGGCGCCACGTTGGCGATCACCCAGGATTGGGGTGACGGGGGCGGCTTCACCGACCCGGTCCCGCTAGCGGCCTTCGGTGGGGCATTGGTCGCCGTAGTGTTGTCGTACACCGCCGGACACATCGGCGGTCGGTCGACGGCATCCCTCGTCCTCGCCGGCGTTGCCGTTGCGAGCTTCCTGACCGCCGCTCAGACCTATGTACTGCAGGCCAACTCGGACGCATTCCGGGAGGTGTACGCCTGGATCCTTGGACGGATCGCGACGAGCGGCTGGTCCGAGGTGGTGCTGATGGTGCCGTACTTCTTGCTCGCTGCCGGCATCGTCTTCCGCTATCGGCGGGCCCTCGACGTGCTGGCCGTCGGCGACGAAGAAGCACAGGCCCTCGGCCTTGAACCGCGCAAGATCCGCGCGATCGTCGTGCTCGCCGCGTCGCTGGGAGCTGCAGCTGCAGTCTCGGTCAGTGGCCTGATCGGCTTCGTGGGCATCATCGTTCCGCATGCCGTGCGATTGGCGTTCGGCGCCAGCCACCGCGTGTTGATTCCCCTGTCGATCCTGTTCGGCGGAGCGTTCATGGTCCTGGCCGACCTCGCCGCGCGAACGGTCGTCGAACCCGCCGAACTTCCAATCGGCGTGGTCACCGCCTTCTTCGGCGCCCCGTTCTTCGTGTTGGTGCTTCGCACGAGTCGGAGGTCAGTGTGGTGAGCATTATCTCTATCTCTGGTCTCACTGTTGATCTTGGAAACCAGCGAATCCTGGATGGCGTTGACCTTGACGTTGATGCAGGCGAGTGGATCAATGTCATCGGACCCAACGGGGCCGGCAAGACCACGATGCTCCGCTCGCTTCTTGGCACGGTTGAGCACACCGGCACGGTTGAACTCGACGGCACGCGGCCGACGAAGCCGATCGAGCGGGCCCGTCGTCTCGCCTACGTGCCCCAAAGCCCAGTGATCCCTGGCGGGATGCTCGTCGGGGATTATGTGCTGCTCGGGCGCACACCGCATCGAGGCGTCTTCGACCGTGATTCCAACACGGACTGCAACGTTGCAATGGACGTCCTGACGCGACTCGATCTTGCGGCCTTCACGATGCGCGAGGTCGGCTCACTCTCGGGCGGCGAACGTCAACGGGTCGTGCTGGCGCGTGCCCTCGCCCAGCAGGCAGACATTGTGCTGCTCGACGAGCCGACAACGGCGCTCGATCTCGGCCACCAGCAGGAAGTCCTCGACCTCGTCGAATCGTTGCGGCGTGATCGAGGTCTCACGGTCGTCGCCACACTGCACGACCTGACCCTCGCAGCCCGATACGGCGATCGCATCGCGGTGTTATCGGGTGGGCGTATCGTCGAGACTGGGTCGCCGTCGGCAGTGCTTACCGCCGCCACGATCGCCGAACACTTCGGCGCCACCGTTCGCATCATCGACGATCCTGACGGACCGGTGATCGTTCCCACCACAGGAGTACCTCAATGACCGAAAAACGGGAGTCCAACTCCACACCGAACGGCGCCCCGCCAGAGGAGGATCCCCGCCCCGACGGTCTCCGATCGGCCAAGAGCCTGCTGCTGGTCAACACCGGAGACGGCAAGGGCAAGTCGTCAGCTGCGTTTGGCGTCGCCATGCGCGCCCGCGCCCGAGACTGGCCCGTCGCCGTCATCCAGTTCCTTAAGAGTGACGACTGGGTCACTGGCGAGCAGTTGATGGCCGAACCGCTCGGCATCGACTTCCAGTCGCTCGGCGACGGCTTCACCTGGGATTCCACCGACCTCACCAAAGACGAGGCCGAGGCCCGGGAGGCCTGGCGTCAAGGGAAAGAAGTCATCGAGGCAGGCGAGCATCGACTCGTCGTCTTCGACGAGATCACCTATCCCCTCAACTGGGGATGGATCGACTCGGCCGATGTCGAGGCCACCTTTCGCGACCGCCCCGAGCGGGTCTCCATCGTTGCGACCGGCCGCGACGCGCCAGAGTGGCTGATCGACCTTGCCGACACCGTGACGGTGATGGAAAACCGCAAGCACGCCTACGAGCAGGGCATCGCCGCCAAGAAGGGCATCGATTACTAGTGCACTGGAGCGACTCGTGATCCTCTTCATCACCGGTGGCGCCCGTTCGGGCAAGTCGACCGCAGCGGTCGAGGCAGCGCGCCATTGCGGCCGTGCGGTCGTCTTCGTTGCGACGGCGACCGCAGACGACGACGAGATGGCGGAGCGCATCGCTCGGCACCAGAACCAACGTCCCAGCGAGTGGACGACCGTTGAGGCGCCGTGCGCGCTCACAGAGGCCATCACGGGAGCCGACCCGGAGGCGTGCGTCGTCGTCGACTGCCTGTCCCTGTGGATCGCCCATGAGTTGATGGCCGATGAGACGCTCAGCGTCGAGTCACTTGACCTGAGGCTCGACGCTGTCCTCACCGCAGCCGGCGGACGACCCGGCCCGACGATCCTCGTGTCCAACGAAGTCGGTTCCGGCATCGTCCCCGACAATCTGCTTGCTCGTTCCTTCCGCGATCTCCTCGGACGCGCCAATCAGCGGGTCGCCGCGGCGGCTGATCGTGCCGTGCTCTCGGTATCCGGTCGTCTCGTCGACCTCGGCGCCCCTTCGGAGAGGCTTCGTGTCTGATTCCGCCCTCGCCCGTCTTCTTGAGCACCTCCCCGGCCCCGACACGGTGTCGCAGGCCGCAGTCGCCGAGCGGGCAGCGACGACCCTTCGCCCGGCGGGGGCCTTCGGGCGCCTCGACGCCGTGGCCTCGTGGCTCGCTGCCTGGCAATGGTCGACCACACCGAAGGTCGAGAAGCCTGCCGTGGTCGTGTTCGGTGCCGATCATGGCGTCGCGGCCGAGGGCGTCAGCGCGTATCCGGGCAAGGCGACCCAGGCGATGGTCGCAGCGATGGATCAGGGTGTCGCCACGGTGACGGCGCTCGCTGAGCAGGTCGGTGTCGCCTTCTTTTTCCACGACGCCGGTGTTGGGCGCCCGACCGGCAACATCCGCGTCGAGGACGCCATGAGCCCCAACGAGTTCGACGACGCCGTGAAGGTCGGGGTCGACGCGGTCGAAAATATTGAGGCCGACCTGCTCGTCTTCGGCGAGGTCGGCATCGGCAACACCACTCCTGCTGCGGCTGTGACTGCGGCCGTACTCGGAGGACGCCCCGGCGACTGGGCCGGCCCCGGGACAGGTGTGCAGGGCGAGGCACTCGCCAACAAGCGCCAGGTCGTCGAAGACGCCGTCGTGCGAGTCGGTGACGTCACCCCACTTGAGGCGCTCCGGCGGCTCGGTGGCCGCGAGCTCGCAGCGATGGCCGGCGCAACCGTGGCGGCCCGCCATCGCGGTATCCCGGTTCTGCTCGACGGTTTCATCGCCACCGCAGCGGTCGTGCCTGTGCATATGGCTCGCCCCGGAGCGCTCGACCACGTGTGGGCCGGGCACGGATCCGCCGAGCCCGGACACGTGCGGCAACTCGACGCGATCGGAAAGGACCCGTTGCTTACGCTCGATCTTCGTCTGGGTGAGGGGAGCGGTGCGGTGATCGCGATCCCGATCGTCCAGGCGGCGTGTGCGGCGGTCGTCGAGGTCGCCACCTTCGAGGAGTTCGGGCTCGCATGAGCTTCTGTCACGCCTGGGCGTTCCTGACCCGTCTTCCGGGCGGTGCTCATCCGGCCGACGAGCGGGCGCTTGGCATGAGCGTCCCGTGGTTCCCGGTCGTTGGCGCGGTGATCGGGCTCTTGATCGGGTTGGGCTGGCTCGGGCTGAACGAACTCGTGTCGCCGCTCACCTCGGCAACGATCGCCGTGATGGTCGGGATCATGATCACCGGGGCGTTCCACGAGGACGGTTTGGCCGATACCGCCGACTCGCTTGGCGGGTACACGCCCGAACGTCGTCTGGAAATCATGAAGGACTCGCGGGTCGGGACGTTCGGGGTGCTGGCACTCGTCTTCTCTGTCCTGGTTCGTGTGGTTGCGCTTGCCGCGCTGGAACCGGTCGAGGGTGTGGTCGCCCTCGTGATGGCGCACGCAGTGGGTCGCAGCATCGCCACCATCGTGATGGCGTCCAGCAGGGCAGCCTCGTCGACCGGGCTCGGCCAGAGCTACACCGCGCACCTGCCAAAGCCGGCGGTGTGGGCGATCAGCGCCGTGATTGCAGGCTGCAGCTTCGTGGGCGGACCCGCCGGCGTTGTCGGCTACGGCCTGGCCCTGGTCGGCGCTCTGCTGATCGTCGGCTTTGCTCGACGAGCGTACGGCGGCACGACCGGCGACGTGCTCGGCGCGATCGAACAGGTCGGGGAGATGGCGGTGCTGTCTGCGGCAGCTCGTCTCGTCGCCGAGCACGGGTGGCAGTGGGGGTGATTCTCCGGCTCGTTCGTCACGGTGAGACGGACTGGTCGGCGGAGCGTCGCTACACCGGACGCTCCAATGTCGGGCTCAACTCGGTCGGTCGGCGTCAGGCCGCAGCGCTTGCGGTCATCGCCGCCGGCCCGTACGACTCGGTCTGGTGTTCCGATCTCGGACGTTGTGTGGAGACCGCCACCCTGATGGAGGCCGAGGCGACGCCGACACCAGAACTGCGCGAGTTCGACTTCGGTGAGATCGAGGGCCGACGGTGGCCCGATCTCGACGAGGCGACCCAGCGGGGGTTGCTCGATTTCGACGGCTTCGTGGCACCGGGTGGCGAATCCGTAGCGGCCTTCGGTCTGCGGATCGACCGGTTCGTGGACGGCCTGGCCGACGGTCATCACCTGCTGATCGTGCACGGTGGCGTGGTCCGGCATCTGTTGCGGCGTATCGGTGCCGACGCTGATGTCCATCCCGGCACCTGGCGTGACGTGGAGCTGGGTCAGTCGAATTCGTAGGGCGCGGCGTCGTCGACCCAGACGCCTGCCTCGCGTTCGAGCCACGGCTCCGACGACGGAGGCTCGGCCCACACCTCGACGTGGGCGGATCCGGTTCGCCGCCAGCGGCTCGGCGAACCGGCTGGCTCAAGCACGAGGTAGTCGCCGGTGACGGTTCGGCCCGTGCGGCCGACGCCGTCGACCGGTTCCTCGAGCTTCACGACGGTGGTGGCCTCGTGGAGTTGGCCGGGAACGATGTCGCAGACGATTCCGGTCACCGAACCCGTGCCGAGCCAGGTTGCGTCAGGCCCTGGGCTGATGCGGACGGTCAACCCGATCGCAGGAATGAACGCTTTTGGTGGGGCCGCACCGAACGGCTGGTTTTGGGCGCCCGGCATGTTCTCGAACGAGTCGATGTAGCCGCCGCGGGTGCCGCCCGCAGGTCCGCCGGACTCGTGCAGCCGTCGATCCGTTTCGTCATCGGTCCGGGAACGCCGCCAGGGGGGAGTGCTGGCCATCTGCGAACGGTAGCGAGTGGGTGTGTGCTCGGCCGTGTCGGGTCAGCCGCCGCTGACGAGTTGTTCGGCGCCTTTCGGCATTGCGACCTCGTCGTCGCGGTCGTCGAGCCAGCCTTCGGGAAGATGAACGTCCTTGGGTGAGCCGGAGTGACCGCGCACCATCCGCATGCCCCCGACGGGGAATGGGGTCTCTCGGTCGAGTGATCCGATGAGCTCGCGCATCTCCTCGAGGGAACCGACCCGATTGAGACGCGCCCGCATCTCACCGCCGGCCGGGAAGCCCTTGAGGTACCAGCCGGTGTGCTTGCGGAAGTCGCGAATGCCGTGCTCTTCGCCCATCCAGGCGCAGAGGAGCTCGGCGTGTTCGACCATGCCGTCGAGCACCTCGCCCAGGTTGGGGCGTGGAGGGACGGGCCGCTGGTCGAAAACGGCGGCGAGATCACCGAAGAGCCATGGGCGGCCGAGGCAGCCGCGGCCGACCACCACACCGTCGCAACCGGTGGTGCGCATCATGCGCAACGCATCGTCGGCTTCCCAGATGTCGCCGTTGCCGAAGACGGGGATCGACGTGACGGCGTTCTTGAGCTCTGTGATGCGGCGCCAGTCGGCGTGCCCTGAGTAGAGCTGGTTTGCCGTGCGGGCGTGGAGCGCGACGGCCTTGACCCCCTCATCTTCTGCGATACGGCCGGCGTCGAGGAACGTGATGGCGTCGTCGTCGATACCGACTCGGAACTTGACCGTGACCGGCACATCGCCGGCGTTCTTCACGGCAGCCTGGACGATCTTGCGGTAGTGCTCACGCTTCCAAGGAAGCGCGGCGCCGCCGCCGTGGCGGGTGACCTTCTTCATCGGGCAACCGAAATTCATGTCGATGTGATCGACCGGAATGCCATCGACTAGGCCGTCGACGAGGAGCCGAGTGGCCTCGCCGATGGAGTACGGGTCGGTGCCGTAGAGCTGGATCGAACGGGGCGACTCGTCGGGGGCGAAGGCGGCGAGCTCAAGACTCTTGCGATGCCCTTCGACCAGCGCACGCGCCGTGATCATCTGGTTGACATAGATACCGGCGCCGTAGCGGCGACACAGGGTGCGGAACGGCGCATTGGTGACCCCCGCCATCGGTGCCAGCACAACAGGAGGCCACACCTCGATCGGGCCGATCGACGGCGTGGCGAACTCGCCCGGGCGAGCGGGTGGCTCCGGATCAGGAGACGGCAGGGGAGCGGCGTCGATGTCGGCCATCGGTGCTCAGGCTAGAGGGGTGGGTTCGCGGAGTGGTTCCGAGCTGTTTGATGATCGCCAGGCGGCTTCGCTGTGCCGGGTGATGAGCTCGAGCAGGATCTCCACGTCGTCAAGGGTCACCGCCGGGTTCATGAAGATCAGACGGAAGCAATTGATGCCGTGGACCGGCTGGTAGCCAATCAACGCCGAACCCTCCTCCTGCATCGCCGCCTTGGCCGCTGGGGCGACTGTGTGAAGTGCCGCATGTTGTTCGTCGTCGAGAGACGTGAGATCGAACGGGCGGAGTTCGGGCGGGACCCAGGTCAGGCAGACGTTGGTGAAGTCCCCGGCGACGATAAACGCCACGTCGTCGCGTTCGGTCACGCGGCGTCGCGCGTGGTCGGCGAGCGCCACGGCATGGTCGACCCGCGTCGCCATGCCGACGTCGCCGCGTGACTTCCAGGTGAGCCATGCCTTGAGCGCGTCGACCCGGCGCCCGCACTGCAGGCTTCGGTCGCCTGCGTCGAGATCGGCGTTCGCCTTGTCGGGCTGGAAGAGATAGTCGGCGCCGGTGGCAAAGGTGGTGAGCAGTCGCTCCGGCTCGCGCACGAGCAGGGCGGTGCACTGTTGGGTGAGCCCGGCCATCTTGTGAAGGTTCCACACCACGGAGTCGGCGCGCTCGATACCGGAGAGCCGGCGGCGCTCCATGGGCGAGAGAAGTGCAGCGCCGCCGTAGGCCGCGTCGACATGGAGCCAGATGCCGTGCTCCTCGCAGCGGTCGGCGATCGCGTCGATCGGATCGAATGCAGCGGTCACGGTGGTGCCCGCCGTGGCGATCACGGCGAGCACCTCGGGCTCGTCGGAGAGACACTCGTCGAGTGCGTCGACATCCATGACCCCTGCGGCATCGGTCGGCACCGACACCACCGATGCACGACCGAGCCCCATGACTGCGGCGATCTTCTCGGCGGCGTAGTGCCCCGAATCGCTAACCAGGATCCGAAGTCGTCGCCCGTCGGAACCCGCCGTGACGAGATCGGGCTGAAGCCGGTGCCGAGCGAGCTGGAGCGCATGAAGCTGCGCAAGCGATGCCCCTGCGCACATGAGGCCGGCGGGGTGGTCTCCGGACTCGGGAAAACCGACCAGCCGCGCCATCTTCGCGAGAAGTGCACGCTCGATCATCGTGAAGACCGGCGCGGCCTCGAAGGTGGCATTGGTCGTGTTGAGTGCAGCCCCGAGCCAGTCACCGACAACAGCGAGCGGATCCGCCCCTGCGTAGTTCTGATTGAGGAAGTAGGGATGGTTGGTCTGTACGGACCGTCGCACCACCAGGTTGGCCGCGTCGACGAGATCGCCCGGCTTGGCCGGCGGCTCGTCATCGGTGATCTCGAGACCGATCGTGCGGGCGAAGTCGGCGGCCAGGTCGGCGGGGCCGGCCCACTGGACGACGGGTTCGTCACGGCCGGGTGGACGGGTGACGTGGCGGAGGGCACGGGCGGCGATCGTCTCGACCGGGTTGATCGGTGCAGGCGACCGAAAATCCAGGAGATCGAGACCGTGAGCGGCGAAGAGTCGGTCGACGAGGGCGAGTGAAAGACCGATGACCCCGTTCGCGCTTCCCTCGATGCGGTCGGCGAAGAGGCCCGCCGCGCCCTGGAGTCCGTAGGCGCCCGCCTTGTCGTCGGCATCGCCCGAGTCGATGTACCACGCAAGCCGTTCCTCGGTGATCTCGCCGACTACCACCTCCGTGACATCGAGGGCGCTGTGCACGACAGCATCGCCATCGGTGCCGACAACGGCGACGGCGATACCGGTGAGTACCTGATGGGATCGGGCGGCGAGCGAACGCAGCATCGCTCGGGCCTCGTCGCGATCTGCGGGTTTGCCGAGGATCACCCCGTCGAGCGCGACGGTCGTATCGGCAGCCAGCACGACACGGGCGGGACTGAGCGCGGCCATGGCTTTCGCTTGCGCCAACCGTTCGACGTAGTCGCCCGCGGACTCGCCGCTCAAGGGTGTCTCGTCGACGGCAGCAGGCTCGACCCGCGGGTGCACCCCGACTCTGCGCAAGAGCTCTCGTCGACGGGGGGAGCCTGACGCCAGGATCAGTTCGAGATCGGCCACCCCGGAAGTCTGGCACGGCCCCAGGAGCGCGCCACCAGCGTTCCCGCCGGGGCGCCTAGCCTCTGGGAATCGACACGCCGGAGCCACCGCCTTCTGACCCGAACGTCCCCCCATCGGACGACGAGGTCCGTGCCCTGCCAGAGCAGCTGCCGCCACCGACCGCGGAGGAGATCCGGCCGGACAGCTTCATCATCACCACCGGGTTCTTCCGGGCTGGCACCGATCCCATCCGACTCCCACGAGCCGTTGACGGACCCACCTACACGCCCGAAGAGGCCGCTGTGGTGGCACGTCAGTTCTTCGAGGCGTTGGCCTCCGGACGCGAACTCGAACACGACCCCCCCGACCCGGTCGAGTTCGCCCGTGCCAACGGTTTGCTGGTCCTCTTCAACGAGGGTGTCAGGGTGGTCTTCGAGACCCACCTCGAGCGTATGCCGACCGACATCGAGGCACGGTGGCGCGACCTCATTGCCGGTGGAGCTCGATCCGAGGCGTTCGGCCCCCTCACGTTGCAGGAGCGTCTCGACGAGCGTCAGGTCGAGACGGCGCTGGTGGCTGGCCGACGCCAGCGGGTCGTGAATCTGTTCGTCACGTTGGTTCTGATCGTCGGCGTCGCTGTCGGCGCTTCGTGGGGATGGCAGGAGTTCGGTCCCGGCGAGGACCGCATCCGCGGTGCGCTGCAGTTCGCCGACACCGACGAGACAGCGGACGTCGCCGCGATCGAGGGCGGGCCACCCGTTGCCGAGCCCGCCCTCAGCACGACGCTCAGCGATCCGGTTTCGGTGCTCGCCGGCGGCGGTCCTGTTGCCGATCGGGTCACGTCGGCGCCCGTCGTGCGGTTTCCGTACCCACCGGGCTCGATCGGAGCGTCGCTCTTTCAGTACGCGAACTCGGGGCATGTCGCCCTCGTCGGCCCGGCCGGGTTCACCGACGACGCATGCCTGCGGGTCAGTGTCGTCACCGACGAACTTCGTCCGCTTGACACCGTGACCCACGGACCGTGCGTCGAGACGATCGGCCGCGACGCCACGGTCGGCTGCATCGGTGAGACGGCGATCCTCTTGGCGCTCGACATCCCGGCCGGTGAGGTGGCGTTGCCCGAAGGCGGCACCGGTTTCGCTGATGCGATCCGCCTCCAACTCGTCGCCGATGGCGCCCCCGAGTATGAGGTTCTCACCGTGCGGGGCACGATCGAGGTGGATCCCGACAGCGAGATCGTGATCCCGCGCTTCGGGGGCCAGATCGGGGAGACGATCACGTTCGACACCGGCGCCGGCCGGTCGGGCACGTGCACCCTCACCGGCGACTTCCCTGGTCGCTCCTGACCCCATGTGTGGGCGTTACGTCTCCGCCACCCCTCCTGATCAGCTCGCCCGCTTTTTCGGTGCAACGTCGCTCGTGGAGATGCCCGGCAACCCGGAGGAGCGGTATGTCGGCAACTACAACGTCGCGCCGACGCAGGGTGTCTTCACCGTCTACGAGTCGTCCGGCGAACGCCTTCTCGATCGGTTCCGCTGGGGCCTCGTGCCGTTCTGGGCCAAGGATCCCTCGATCGGGTCGAAAATGATCAACGCCCGTGCCGAGACACTGGCGGAGAAGAACTCGTTCAAGCGCCCGTTCGCCACGAAGCGCTGCATCATCCCCGCCGACGGCTTCTACGAGTGGAAGAAAGTCGAAGGACACAAGCGCAAACAGCCGATGTTCCTGACCACGATCGACGGCTCACCATTCGCGTTCGCGGGACTCTGGGAGGCCTGGAGCAACGAGCAGGAACTCGACGACGCAGGAGAGCCGCTGCAACTGTTCAGCTGCACCATCGTCACCTGCGAGCCCAACGACGCGATTGCGGACGTGCACGACCGCATGCCGGTGATGTTGCCTCCGGATGCCTGGGACACCTGGCTTGATCGCGACAATCGCGACCTTGAGGCGCTCCAAGACCTTCTTGTGCCCGCTCCATCGGGTCTGATCCGGATGCATCCCGTGTCGACCGAGGTCAACAATGTCCGCAACAACGACCCCCACCTCGTCGACGAGGCCGAGCCGGTCACCGGTGGCTGAGCCTCAGGTGCCGAGCGCTGCCGCGAGCTGCTGGCGGAGCTCGTCGAGGGCAGCTTGATCGGGGTCGGTGTCGGCGTTCGTGAAGTCGAGGTCGCCCATGCCATTGATCGGCACGACATGGACGTGCACGTGGGGCACCTCGAACCCGGCGATCATGAGCCCGACACGGGCGGGGTCGAGGAGTGTCTTCTGCACCTGACCGATGCGGTGGGCGACGGTCATGAGGTGGGCAGCGGTGGCGGAGTCGAGTTCGGTCCACTGGTCGACCTCGACACGGGGTACGACAAGGACGTGGCCGTGAGTGAGGGGACGCACGTCAAGGAACGCAACGCAGACGTCGTCGGTCCAGACGAAGCGACCAGGGATCTCGCCGGTGATGATGCGGGTGAAGATGGAAGGCACGCCGGGATCGTAGGCTGCGAGCCGTGAGCGAGGAAGCCGCCGGCGCACCGCCGGAACGAGAGCGTCAGCCGGGGATTTTCGAGGACAAGATCCTCACCGTCCCGAACATGATCTCGTTGGCTCGCCTCGCCTGCGTTCCCGTGTTCTTGTGGCTTCTGTTCGCGCAGGACGATCTGTGGGCAGCCGCGTGGCTGTGGGGAGGCATCGGCGCCACCGACTGGGTCGACGGCTGGTGGGCCCGAAAGTTCGACGTCATCAGCGAGTTCGGCAAGTTCGTCGACCCGCTCACCGACCGGGTCGCGCTCATCGTGCCGATCCTCGCAATCGCCATCGAGAGTGCCGTGCCGTGGTGGCTTGTGATCGTCACCCTGGCCCGAGAGGGACTCGTCGCGCTCGCCGGTCTCGCGCTCAGTGCTGCGGGTGGCCGACGAATCGACGTCACCTGGTGGGGGAAGGTGGCGACCTTCGGTCTGTACTTCGCCTTCCCCTTCCTGCTCGCCGGTGCGAGCGACCACAGCACGGCCGCCGGGTTCGAGATCGCTGGTTGGGTCGTCGTCGTGCCGTCGCTGATCTACAGCTACCTGTCAGCGGCGCAGTACATCCCGCTCGCCCGAATCGCCTTGCAAGAGGGGCGCCTCGACAAGCAGATGGGTTGAGCCGTTCACGGCCACCATCGCGGCCTGCGCGTGCGTTAGGTTCGCAGCCATGAACGTTCCTGTCGGACTCCGCTATTCCAAAGACCACGAATGGGTCCGTGTCGGGGGTGATGTCGCCACCGTCGGCATCACCGACTACGCCCAGGACGCGCTCGGCGATGTCGTGTACGTCGATCCACCGATGATCGGTAGCGCGCTCAACGCCGGCGACTCCTTCGGCGAGGTGGAGTCGACCAAGTCGGTGTCGGAGCTGTACGCACCGATCAGCGGCACTGTCGCCTCGACCAACGACGAACTTGAAACCGAGCCCGAAAAGCTCAACGCCGACCCGTACGGCGACGGCTGGATCTGCACCGTCACGATGTCGGATACGGGTGAACTCGACGCCCTGATGGACTCCGATGCCTACCAGACCTTCATCGCAGGCTGATCATGCCTGGGATCATCTGCCCGAGCTGCGGGCTTGAAAACCAGATCGGGTCCAACTTCTGCTCGTCGTGCGGTACCGATTTGCGCCACGACGACATCACGTCCGAGACTCCGGCGATCTCGGTGGATAACGACCTCGATGCCATCGATCGATCCGCGTTCGGTCCGCACGAGGGTTTGTTCGTTGTCACCCAGGGTCCGAAGTCCGGCGCTCGCTATGCCCTCGACGGCGACACCGTCACCCTCGGGCGTCATCCCGAGTCCGACATCTTCCTCGACGACATCACCGTCTCGCGACGCCACGCCGAGGTGCGGCGCGACGGTGCCCGGTACCGGGTACGCGACGTCGGCTCGCTCAACGGCACCTACATCAACCGTGACCGGGTCGATGAGCAGGAACTCCATGAGGGCGACGAGCTCCAGGTCGGCAAGTTCAAGCTCGTGTTTGTGTTCGGCACAGGCGAGATCTGAGCGCTGGATCGGAGGAGAACGGCTATGACCGACGGCCCCTACCACTCGATCGGCGAGGTGCTTTCCCTGCTCAAGGAGGAGCACGAGGATCTCACGATCTCGAAGATCCGTTTCCTGGAGAGCCAGGGCCTGATCGAGCCCGGGCGAACTCCGTCGGGGTACCGCAGGTTCTACGATACCGACATCGATCGGCTCCGCTGGATCCTGTCCCAGCAGCGGGACAACTTCATGCCCCTCAAGGTGATCAAGCGTCACCTCGACAAGGAGGGCTTCGATCCTGCTGCGGAGGTGGGGGAGCGCCCGATGGCCCAGTTGCTGCCGGAGCCTTCGCTTTTCTCCGAGCGCGAGATGAGCGGGTCGCTCGAGGCGGCCGAGGCCGAACGGACCGCAACGGAGGCGACGATCGAGCCCGGACCGGCCGCCCCGGAAGCCGTTGCGGCGATGGGATCGGTGAGTCTGACGGCAGGCGAGCTTGCCGAAGCGAGCGGTACCGACCTTGGGTTCGTCGGTGAATTGGAAAAGCTCGGCCTGATCGCCGCCGTGAACAGCGCCGAGCGAGCGGTGTTCGACGACGAGGCCCTCCTCGTCGCCAAGGCGGCCGCCGCGATAGTCGCACGAGGCATGGAGGTCCGTCACCTCCGTATGTACAAGGTGGCCGCTGATCGCGAAGCGGGCATCCTCGCTCAGCTGCGAGCTTCGGCGCTGGCCAAGGGTGGCTCGTCTGCTGCCGCCGCTCGTGAGGACCTCGCCGAGTTAGTCGCGCAAGGCGACGTGATCCGCCGGTCGTTGCTGCGGCGCGAGTTCGGGCTCTCGCTCGGCGGCTGATTGTGGCCAATACCCCAGAGATCCTGCTCGACCGAGACGAGCTTTCGGCGGTTGTCGAACGCCTCGGGCGTGAGTTGTCCGAACGTCACGCCGACGGTGTGGTCATGGTCGCCGTCCTGCGCGGGAGCGTGCCGTTCCTCGCTGATCTCGTACGCGTGATGACGATCCGAACCTCAGTCGATTTTGTGGCGTTGAGCCCCTACACGCCGGGGACCGGTCGGGTCCGGCTGGTGATGGACGTCGCCACCAACATCGAGGGCAAACACGTCGTGATCGTCGAGGACATTGTCGACACCGGGCTGACGTCGGCGTTCCTCATCGGTGAATTGCAGCGCCGCAACCCGGCGTCGGTATCGTTGTGCACATTGGTCGACCGCCCCGCCCGCCGAGTGGTGCCAGTGCCGATCGACCACACGGGCGTGCAGATCGAGGACCGTTTCGTGATTGGTTACGGCCTCGACCATGAAGGCCGGTATCGCAACCTGCAGGTGCTCGCTATAGCCGACCCGACTGTGCTGGCCGAGGATCCGGACGCCTACGTGGAGGCGCTCTACGGGCCGTAGGGTAGGTCCATGCAGGAGATGGACCTTCTTGGCGTCCGGGTGGAGATGCCCGCCAACGCACCCATGGTGTTGCTGCGAGAGCGCGACGGGGGCGACCACGCCCGAACCGTGCCGATCTTCATCGGTGCTCCCGAGGCGACGGCGATCGCCTTGGCGCTCGACGGGGTTGCCACACCGCGACCGATGACACACGATCTGATTCGCGACATGCTCGAGTCGTTGTCGGTCGATGTCGATCGCATCGTCGTCACCGACCTGCGCGACAAGACCTTCTACGCCGAACTCCATCTGATCACCAACGGCGCGCCCACTGTCGTTTCGTGTCGGCCTTCCGATGGGCTCGCCCTCGCCGTGCGCACCGGCACGCCGATCTATGTCAGCGACTCGGTGATCGCCGAGGTCGGTTTCGTTGATGGCGCCGAGCCCGAGAGCGAGGACCAGCCCGAAGAGGTGGTCGAGGAGTTCAAGGAGTTCCTCGACACGATCTCACCGGAAGACTTCGAAGATTGAGCGCCACGAACAGCACGCGCGAATCTTCGCGCGTTCCGCGCGAAGATTCGCGCGGAGGGTCGTTGACCCTGCGCGTAGAGCGTCGTACGATCCGTTTCGTCACATCGACGTAATTTCGTCGGTGTCGGTTACCGGCGTACACTCGCCGGTGGGGATCGAGGGAGTTGCCACCATGGCCGAACAGGGTTTCAGCGGAAAGCGGACCGCGGAGATTGTCGATATCACTTATCGCCAGCTCGACTACTGGGCTCGCACCGACCTGGTGAAGCCGTCGCTTGCGCAGGCAACGGGCAGTGGGAGCCGTCGCCAGTACTCCTACCGCGACCTTCTCGAACTCAAGGTCATCAAGAGCCTGCTTGATGCCGGTATCCGGCTCGAGCAGGTCCGCAAGGTGTTCACCTACATGCGGGAACAGCTCGGTGAAGACGTCGCCAGCGCCAACCTCGTGATCGACGGCTCGAACTCCGTGCTCGTCAACACGGGCGAAGAGCTCATCGACCTACTTCAAAACGGCCAGGGCGTGCTCAACGTCTTGCCGCTCGCCGGCGTGAAGGAAGAAGTCGACGCACGCATCGTGTCGCTCTACCCCGAGATCGCCGACGAGGTCATCACCCAGCGGGCGGTCGGCGCGAACTAAAACCTACTCATGGCCGATTTCGCCCATGAGTCCGAGCGCCAATTCGCCCAACTCCTTGATGCCTACGGCATCCGCTGGGACTATGAGCCGACCACGTTCGTGCTCGAAGTCGACGCAGAGGGCAACACCGTCGAGGCGCTCACGCCCGACTTCTACCTTCGTGACTTCGACACCTACGTGGAGTTAACCACCATGCGTCAGCCCCTGGTGACGAAGAAGAACCGCAAGGTCCGCAAGCTGCTCGAAACGCATCCCGACGTCACGATCAAGCTCCTGTATCGCAAGGACATCGAACGGCTGGAGGCGAAGTATCGCCTCGCCGATGCCGCCTGAGATCCGCCGCTCCCCCCAGCAGCAGCGCCGCCCAAATCAGCCGTTCGTCGGCTGAGGCTTAGGGGCGTTCAGGAAGCGGCGGTAGGACGTCGGTTGCCTGCTGGCGCAGCCAGTGATCGGCAAGCGTCAGCAGAATCATCGATTCGACCATTGGCACCGCTCGGGGCAACACACACGGGTCATGGCGGCCACGAGCGGCAAGGATCGTGTCTGCACCGTCGCGGGTCACGGTCTGTTGTTCGCTGGAGATCGTGCCGGTGGGCTTGAAGGCAATGCGGGCGGTGATGTCCTCGCCGTTGCTGATGCCGCCCTGGATACCGCCGCTGTTGTTGCTGGTGGTGCGGATGCGTCCGTCGTCGCCGGCCACGAACGGGTCGTTGTGGGCGAGACCGCTGAGGCGAGTGCCGGCGAAACCACTGCCGATCTCGACACCCTTCGCCGCCGGAAGCGACATGAGTGCGCCTGCGAGAACAGCATCGAGCTTCTCGAAGACCGGTTCGCCGAGGCCAGCCGGAACGTTGCGGGCGACCGCTTTGACGACACCACCGAGCGAATCGCCGTCGCGACGGGCCTGCTCGATCGCCGCCGTCATCCGGGCGGCAGCGTCCGGGTCGGGGCAGCGGGTGGGATCGGCTTCGACCTGCGCAAGGTCGACGGTGGAGCCGTCGACGGAGGCGTCGATGTCAGCGACCTGATCAACCCATCCGAGCACGTCAACTCCGGCGACCTGCGCCAAGAGCTTCCGGGCGATCGCTGCGGCCGCAACCCGACCAATGGTCTCGCGGGCTGAGGCGCGTCCGCCACCGGCCCAGTTCCGGAAACCGTATTTCGCATCGTAGGTGAAGTCGGCATGGGAAGGGCGGTAGACGTCGCGAAGGTGGTCGTAGGCGCCGCTGTTGTGGTCCTTGTTGCGGACGACGATCGCAATCGGCGTGCCGGTCGTGTAACCCTCGAAGACACCGGACAGAATCTCGGCCTGGTCGGCTTCGTCGCGCTGGGTGACGAGTCGCGACTGGCCGGGACGGCGACGATCCAGGTCGAATTGGATCTCGCTCAGGTCGATCGGCAGGCGTGGCGGACAACCGTCGATGACGACACCGACGCCGCCGCCGTGGGATTCCCCGAAGGTGGAGACACGGAAAAGCGTGCCGAACGAACTGGACATGGTTGCCAGTGTACGGCCCGGACTCGGCCCGTCGCCCGATGTTTTAAGCCTCGACGAGCCCGCGGCCGTCGACCGCCTTCCGACGCTCGGTATCAGCGGTTCGGTCGTCGACCGCCTCGTTGGCGAGGAGTTCGGCGTCGACGCGATCGTTCCAGGCCTGGACTTCGTCGACGATGTCATCGGCACGCCAACCCAGCTCCGGAGCGATGAGGGCAGCGACCCGCTCCGCGATCTCCGTACCGCGATCCACCGTCTCGATGGAGATACGCATACGGCGGGCCAGCACGTCCTCAAGATGGAGTGCGCCCTCGTGCCGCACGGCATAGATGGCCTCGGCAGCGAGGTAACCCCCACCGGGAAGGATTTCGTCGTGACCGGATTCGTCATCGGCGATGGCGAGCACCGCCGGAACCCGCGACCCGTGGCGCCAGAGCAGGCGTTCGACCAGGTGCTCGGGAAGATTGTGTTCACGGGCCAGGCGAGGGGCGGCGAGCTCCCAGGTGTCGCTCCAGGCATTTGCACCGATCAACGGGACCTCGTCGGTGTTGGAGGCTGCGACGGGCCGGTCGAGATCGGCCACGGCGGCATCGACGGCGTCGGCGGCCATCACCCGGTAGGTCGTGTATTTGCCACCTGCGATCGAAATCAGCCCTTCGGTGGGCTGGGCGACAGCATGCTCGCGACTGAACTGGGTGGTGTCGTCGCCTTCGCCGGCGATGAGCGGACGAAGACCGGCGTAGACACCGACGACATCGGTGCGGGTGAGTGGGGTCTGGAGCGCTGCGTTCGCCTGCTCGAGCAGGTAGTCGATGTCCTTCGATGAAGCGGCCGGGTGTGCTCGGTCGAGATCCCACGTGGTGTCGGTGGTGCCGAGCAGCCAATAGTCGCCCCACGGGATGATGAAGAGGACCGATGACGGTGTGCGCAGAACGACGCCGCTGTCGCCCCCGATCCGATCTCGTGGCACGACGATGTGGACGCCCTTGGCGGCATGAACGCGTAGGCCGGCCGGGCCCGCCATGTCCTGGATGTCGTCGATCCAAACGCCGGTGGCATTGATAATGCGCTTGGCGCGGATCTCATGGGTGTCGTCGGACTCGATGTCGCGCACCACGGCACCGACCACGTGGTCGCCGTCCTTGAGGAGCGACTCGACCCGGGTGGAGGTAGCGATCGCTGCGCCATGATGGGCGGCGGTCCGGCCGACGGCCACGGTGTGACGGGCATCGTCGATCTGGGCGTCGTAGTAGAGGATCCCGCCGATCAGACTGGTTTTCTGCAGTCCGGGTACCAACTCAAGCGCCTTCTTGCGGCTCAGGTGGCGATGACGGGGAAACTTCTTGCCACGGGCGAACGCCATGAGGTCATAGAGGAGCACACCGGCGCCGTAGTAGGCCCGCTGCCAGATTCGACCTCGGAGCGGGATGAGGAAGGAGATCGGGCGCACGAGGTGCGGCGCGATCGAGGTGGTGTGCAAACCGCGCTCTTGGAGCGCCTCGTGAACCAGGGCGAAATCCATCTGCTCGAGGTAGCGCAGGCCGCCATGCATGAGTTTCGAGGAACGGCTGGAGGTGCCGGAGGCGAGGTCGCGCTGCTCCACAAGACCGACGGAGAGGCCGCGGGTCGCGGCATCGAGGGCGCAGCCGACGCCGGTGACACCGCCGCCGATGACGAGCACATCGAGTTCGTCCTCGGACATGCGCTCGAGGTCGTGCCGGCGCTGCTGGGGGTTGAGGGAACCGGGTTCGGGGGACATTTGCACGTCAGCGTATGCTCCGGGCCGTAGCAGGGGGACGTGAATGCCGAATTTCGCCAGCATCTGGGAAGGGATCGCCGACGCTGTGCCCGATGCGATCGCCGCTGCGCACGGTTTCGACTCGCACTCTTGGAGGGAGTTCGAGGATCGCAGCGCCCGAATCGCCGCCGCGATCGACGCCGCCGGGATCGGTCACGATGACAAGGTCGGGCTCTACCTCTACAACGGGTTCGAGTACGAAGAGGCGCAATTCGCGGGGTTCAAGCAGCGCGCCGTGCCGAGCAACGTCAACTATCGCTACCTGGCCGACGAACTGGCGTATCTACTCACCAACGCCGACGCGAAGGCGCTCTTCTTCGACGTCACGCTCGCGGACCGTGTGGCGGAGGTTCGCGACCGGTGTCCTGATCTCCAGCTGATGATCCAGGTCGGGGGTGGCGAGCTGCTCGACGGCGCTGTCCACTACGACGATCTCCTTGCGACCCACGAGCCTGCACCTCGTATCGAGCGATCTGGTGATGACCTCTGGTTCCTGTACACCGGCGGCACGACGGGCAATCCCAAAGCCGTCATGTGGCCCCACGCCGAGCTCCAGAAGAGCGCAGAAGCCTTCTATCGCCCGCTCGGACAACCGGTGCCCACCACGGTCGAGGCCGCCATCGCCGACGCAGTCGAACTTCACGAACGCAACCGCACGACCCGTGTGCTCGCTGGCGCGCCGCTGATGCACGGCACGTCGGGCATCGTGTCGTTGCAGGTCCTGATGACTGGTGGTGCCGTGGCCACCCTTCCGGGCCGCTCGTTCGACGCCAAGGAACTGTGGGAGGTCGTCGCCCATCACCGACTGACCATGCTTGCCATCGTCGGCGAGGCATTCTCCCGCCCGATGCTTGAGGAACTCGATCGGGCGAAGGCGGCGGGGGACCCCCACGACCTCTCTAGCTTGTTCCAGATCATGTCCTCAGGTGTCATGTGGTCGAAGGAGTCCAAGACGCGATTCCTCGAGCACAAGAAGCTCACCTTGCTTGACACGCTCGGCTCCTCGGAGAGCCCGGGGCAGGGAAGCCAGCTCACCAAGGGCGATGCCGACCAGGCCAAGACCGCCAAGTTCGAACTCGGTGACACCACCGTTGTGATCACCGATGACGGCCACATCGTCGAACCCGGTTCCAGAGAGCGAGGTCGCCTCGCTAACCGCGGCGTCGTGCCACTCGGCTACTTCAAGGACGAGAAGAAGACCGCCGAAACCTTCCCAACGATCAACGGTGTGCGCTATTCGATCCCCGGCGATTACGCGACTGTCGAAACCGACGGCACGATCACCTTGCTCGGCCGCGGTTCGGTCAGTATCAACTCCGGTGGCGAGAAGATCTACCCCGAGGAGGTCGAGGAGGCTCTGAAGTCGCACCCCGACGTCATCGACTGCAATGTCGTCGGTTTGCCCGACGAACGTTGGGGGCAGACCGTCAACGCCGTGCTCAGCTTCGAAGACGGCGCCGATATCAGCGACGACGACCTCATCGCCCACGCCCGAACCCGCATTGCCGCCCACAAGACCCCAAAGCGCATTCTGCGGGTCGACAGCGTTCTTCGCGGCGCGAACGGCAAGGCCGACTACGCCTGGGCCAAGAAGACCGCCGAGGAGCTCTCCGGCATCTCCTGAGGCTCACAACTCGAGTAGAGCCTGCTCGATGACCTCTGGCAGCGCCGGATGGATGTAGTACTGCCCCCGGCTCATCTCATCGACCGTGCGGCCGAACACCATCCCCTGAATCAGTTGCTGGATCAGGGTCGATGCCTGTGGTCCGCAGATGTGGGCCCCGAGCAGTGTGCGGGTCTGGGTGTCCATCACCAGCTTCACGATGCTCGTGGTGTCTTCCATCGCCCAGCCGTACGCAGCAGAGCTGTACTGCTGGACGTGCGCTTTGTAGCTCCTGCCGGCCGCGACGGCCTGGCGCTCGGTCATACCGACCGATGCCACCTGCGGGTGCCCGAAGACGGCGTGAGGAATGAACTCGTGGTTGACCTCGACCATCGAATCAGGGTTCGACAGGTTGTGGGCGATGACTCGTGCCTCGTGGTTGGCCACGTGCTTGAGCTGCACCGGATTTGTGACGTCGCCGAGGGCGAAGACGCCATCGATGGTGGTGCGGAGGTGGGTGTCCGTCACGACGTAACCGGCGTCGTCCATCTCGTAGCCGTGCTCGGCGAGTCGGAGCTGATCGCCGTTGGGGACCCGGCCCGTCGCAACGAGAACGGCATCGACCCGAAGTTCCTCTCCGTCGGGGAACAGTTCGAGCACGATGTCATCGCCCTCGGTGCGAGCCGAGGTCACGTCGGTCATGAACCGGGTGTCGAACTTCTGACAGTACGCCTCGGTGAAGGCAGCGGAAATCGCCTCGTCCTCGTTGCGGAGCATGGCATCGCTGCGAACGATGAAGGTGACCTCCGAGCCGAGAAGGCCGAACACATTGCCGAGCTCCGTAGCGATATAGCCGCCGCCGAGTACGGCGAGCCGCTTCGGCAACTCGTCGACCCGCATGATCGTGTCGGAGGTGTGGTAGCCGACCTCGTCGAGCCCCGGGATCGGCGGAATGAAGGCCCGTGCGCCCGCCGCGATCACGATTTTCTTGGCCGTGATGACGTCGTCACCGACCCGGATCTCCTTGGGGCCGACGAAGGTCGCCGAGTCCTGGTAGACGGTGACATTGTCGAGGCCCTTGCGGTAGTCCTCGCCGGCGGCGGCAATCGGATCGATACGGTCGAAGATCCGGTCGCGGATCGCCGCCCAGTTGGCTCCTTCGAAGGTGGTGTGCACGCCAAGCCGCGGGCCGCTGTGGGCGGCGAGTTCGGCGATCTCCGCGGCGTACACGAGCATCTTCGACGGGATGCAACCCACGTTCATGCAGGTGCCGCCGAAAAGGCTTCGCTCGACCATGGCGATATCGAGGTTGTCGTGCTCCGGACCGATGATCGAGTTACCAGATCCCGCGCCGATGATGACGAGGTCGTGCGTGCGCATGGGCGCAGGCTAGGCCGACCGATACAGGGCGACGAACATCAGTCCGATGGCGATGCCCGGCTCCACGCTGCCGGCGCAGGCATCGGCGCGTGGAGCAGCGGGGCTAGGGTCTGGTCATGACCGATCGCCCTGTCTCTGGGAAGTGGTTCGAGGAGTTGACCGAGGGCCTCGTCATCCATCACGTCATCCGTCGCACGATCACCGAAGCTGACAACGTGGGCTTCACCACGATGACGATGAACCCGGCGTGGCTGCATCTCGACGCCGACTACGCCGCCAAGGAGACCGAGTTTGGAAAACCGCTCGTGAACTCGCTGCTGACGCTCAGCCTGGCGGTCGGTATTTCCGTGCACGAGACGACCCTCGGGACCACGGTGGCCAATCTGGGTTTCGAGGAGAGCATCTTCCCGGCACCGGTTTTCCACGGCGACACCATCCGAGTTGAGACCGAGGTCCTGAAGCGCCGGGCGTCGTCGTCTCGGCCGAACCAGGGCGTGGTCATGTTGGAACACCGGGTGTTCAACCAGGATGACGTGCTCGTGTGCCGCACCGTGCGAAACGCACTCATGCTGCGCCGCCCCGACGGCAGCTGATCAGTCGTCGGCCTGGGCGAGCACGCGGCGCGCCTGCACTGCGACCGGCTCGTCGACCATCTGACCTTCGAACGCGACCGACGCCACACCCTGTGCCTTGGCGTCGTCGTACGCCTCGAGGAGCGAACGGGCCCGGTCGATCTCTTCACTCGACGGGAGAAAGGCCTCGTTGGCGATCGCGACCTGCGCTGGGTGAATGCAGAGCTTGCCGCTGTAACCCATCGCGCGCGCCTCGAGACACTCTCGGCGGCAACGGCCATCGTCGGTGAAGTCGGCGACGATCTGGTCGATCACCGTGACCTCGGCAAGACGGCCCGCGAGGGCAATCTGGGCTCGGGCGTAGCCGACCTCATCGTTGGAGGCTGTGCGCACCCCGCCCAGGTCGGCGATGAAGTCCTCGGCGCCGAAGTAGCCGGCGCTGATCACGTCGTGGGCAAGGAGGGACCGAGCGTCAGCAACGCCGAGGGCAGTCTCGACCCCACCGATGACCGGCATGTCGAGTCCGTGGTCGGCCAGCCGCTCAGTGAGCGAGTCGAGTCTGGCGATGGTCTCGATCTTGGGTACGACGATGCCGGCGAGCCCTTCGGTCGGGAGGCTGTCGAGATCATCGTCGTGCCATGGTGTCGTGTCGTCGTTGACCCGAACCAGGATGGGGAGCTGCCCGGCCAGGTCGGCGACCGCCGAGCGCATCTCGGCCCGAGCGGTGTCCTTGGTATCGGGCGGGGTGGCATCTTCCAGGTCGATCACGATTGCGTCGGCGCCGGTGCGCGGCATCTTCCGCAGGAGGTCGGGCCGGACGGCCGGGGCGAACAGCAATGAGCGGAGACGATGAGGGAGCACGCTGGCACCCTACGCGCCGATCTGGCAGCGTGACGTCATGTCCGACGGGGGAGTGGAACGATGAAACAGCAGGGTGTGAACCGAGTCGTGATGGCCGTTCGCGATCTCGAAGCCGGTCGGGCGTTCTACGAGGAGCTCCTCCACTGCACATTCCACTCCGCCAACGATGAGGAGGCGAGCGCGTTCGGCGTGCAGGTGCTGATGTCGTGGGACGGTGGAATCGAACTCGTCGCCCCGATCGAGGGAGCGGGAAGTCATGTCGACGCGATCCTCGACACCAAGGGGGAAGGCCTCATCGGCGTGGTGTGGGCCGTTGCCGATGCCGACCGGGCCAAAGAGGCGGCCGAGCGACTCGGCGTTCCCAGCTTCTTCACGCTGGACTACGACCAAGACCAGATCGACGCCAACCTCCAGGGTCGGTTCACGAAGTACTACCAGCACTTCCTGATGCCCTCGGGGCCGCTCGGCGACGCTCAGGTGCTCGTCGGCGAGTTCGAGACGCCGGACTGAGCGTCAGATCGAGATCGCGAACTCCGGTGGGGTGGCCTGGTCGACGATCGGGTCAACCAGGCTGTTGAACGTCGGGAACCGGCGCTGGGCCTGCCGGCGATACTTCGTGGTCGAATGCTCCGGGTCGGTGTCGAACTCGGGGATCACCTGCTGGCCAAAGACCTCGATCATCTCCAGCACCTGCTCGTGCGCGAAGCCCTCGTCGGGGGTGCCGAACGTGACCTGGGTGCAGCCGACGTCCTGGTAGGCCTGAAGCTGCTCGCACACTTCTTCAGGGTTTCCGCACAGCATGTAGCCCTCGGCGATCGCCCAGTCGAGGGTGGCGTCGTCGAGTTCGGCGTGCGCTCGGGCGTTCGGCCACACGATGGCGTCGGGGCTCTGCGGCATCGAGTCGTGGTAGAGGTTCACCATCGTGACCCGGTAGCCGCGAAGGTTGCGTTTCGCCATGGCTCGCGCTTCCTCGCGGTCCTCGAGGCAGATGACGGCGTTGGTCATCATCACGTTGTGGTTCTGGAACTGACCGACCGGGTCGCTGACGTTCTCGGCCGCTTCGAGGTAGGCGTCAACCCGCCCCTTCAAGTTATGGATCGGTTCGAAGTTGAAGGCGATCGCGCCGAGGCCCATGGCGCCGGCCTTTGCGTAGGTAGCGGGATTGCCGCACGCCACCCACATCGGGGGGTGGCCCTCGCCGTAGGGCTTCGGGAGGATGTTGTGAGGCGTTGGCACCGAGAACGCCTCACCATGGTGCTCGTAGTCCTTTTGTTCCCACATGCGCGGGATCTCGCGAATGACCTCGTCCCACATGGCCTTGGTCTCGGTGAGTTCGGTGCCGTTGAATGTCCGGACCTCGTGGCTGCCGGCGCCCCGACCGGTGCCGAACTCGAACCGGCCCTCGGAAAGGTGGTCCATCATCGCCGCTCGTTCGGCGATGCGAACCGGGTGGTCCTTACTCGTCGGGAATGAGGTGATGGCCGAGCCGACATGGATCTGGTTGGTCCGTCCGGCGACGTAACCCATCACCGGATACGGCGCGGACATATGGCTGTATTCGGTGAGTCCGTGGTGTTCGCCGAACCAGGCGTACTTCCAGTTGTGGCGATCACCGAGCACGGCGTACTTGGCTTCGCGCATGAGCATCAGATGCTCAGAATCGGGATCGTGTGCTGCGGGCCCCGGCAGGTACCCGTTGAAGAACAGCCCGAACTCCATGTCGCCCCCTCGGCATCGCGTCGGCGGGACAGACGCTACGGGGGCGGCAGCGAGTGAGCAAGAACTCGATGGTCTCGTCAGCCGGGCGTAGGGCTGCCGTCCCACCGGCTACACCGTCGTCAGGAGCGCCACCATGCCGAGGCCGTTGATCAGGGCGTGGGTGATGATCGAGGCGCCGATGCGTCCGGTGAGGAGTCGTCCCATGCCGAGCGCGATGCCCAGGGTGAACAGCACGGGGAACCGGCTCGGTTCAAAGTGGGCCGCTGCGAATGCGGCGGAGGTGATGAGCAACACCCACCATTCCGACATTCCCCGCTTCAGCAGGGCGCTCCACCACAGGCCCCGGTAGACGAGTTCCTCGATCACCGGGACGGCGGTGGCGGCGAACACGGCGACGAAGACGATCCAGATCGTCAGGCCCGACGTGTCCGCGACCTTGACGAGCCCGTCCGATCCTTCCGGCGAATCGTCGAGGCCTTCGTCTGCGGCGTCTTCGAGGAGTTCCGCAACGCTTGCCGTTGGTGTCTCGGCACCCAGCTCGTTCATTGCAGCGACAACGCCGGCGACCGCCAGAAAGCCGCCGACCACCAACACGGGCCCGATGAGCCAATCGATCTTCCGAACGACCATCCCGTAATCGCGGTCGATCCCGGTGCCCTTGCACCTCGCGACCCACCAGACGAAGGCGCCCTGAGCGATCTGGGGGCCGGCGACGAGAAGTGGGAGCCACGGCGAGTTCAGGGCTGCGTCGGGAGCGACCAGTGCCATGATCCCGACCAGCACGATCGAGGCCACGACGAAGACCCCGAAGCTGGCAAGCGCGTCACCGAGACCCCACCGGGCGGACGGCGGGAACGGGATCAGTGGTGGCCGACCCTGGTCCTTCCACTCGCTCGCGCCCCCGGCGGGATTCAGCGGAGGAGGTGGTGGGGGTGGGAGTGACGACTCGGCCATCGGATGGCGAGGGTAGTTGTCACTCAGGGGTGGAGGTCACCGCGGTCGTGCAGGTTCATCGCCGGGAACGGCCCGAAGAACCCGTGCTCGTAGAGGCCGTACCCGACCTGATCCCCATAGGTGAACTCGCCGACCGAATCGACGACGCCGTACTGGGCGAGGCCCCGGATCTCGTCGACGTGGTAGGTGAGCGCTTGCACTACCTCGTCGTCGCCTTGCCACATGCCGTGGCGCCAGTCCTCTTCGAAGCCGTAGCCGGTGCCGATCGAGATGAAGTTGGTGACGAGCGGCTTGGCGGCGATCGTGATCGGGCCCTCGGGCGCATCGGGCATCGTGATGCGGCTTCCCGAGAGCAGACGGGTGCCGGAGATCATGTCGTGATCCCACTCGGGAGTTCCGAGCCACTCGACCGGCCGGTCTGGGTCGGCCCAAACGCGGACGGCCTCTTCGAGGGGACGAACCCCGTCGGGGCGCTGGTGACACATGTAGACGATCGAGTGGTCGCCGAAATCGATCGGCATGTAGTTCCACATGCCCGGCATGACCGAGATCGACTGCCGGATGCCGTCGGGCTGCTTCTCGCCGACAGGGCGCACGCCCCAGGAACGATCGCGACTGCCACCGCAACGGTCAGGCGTGACGGCTATGTCCTCGCCGGCGACGGTGAGCGTGCCCTCCCAGCGGCCCATCTGCGCGAACCGCTGGGTGTCGAAGACCACCGTGCCCCTGCTGCGCAGATACTGGCGGGGTTCCTCGAAGGCGGGGATCGATGCCGTCCAGGTGACGTCCATGGCGATGTCGGCGTCGTTCGGTTCGACGATCACCCGGAGCTTCTCGAGCGGCTCGATGATCTCCACCCGCATGGGGCCGACCGAGATGTCCATGCGGTCCTCGAGCGGCTTCGAGGTCCGCATGATGCGCTGGGTGCCGTCCTTGGTGACCGCGAGAAACGCGTCGGTCGTGCCCAGGTTGGGGTATTGCCCGATCCCGAAGATCGCGAAGTACTCGTCGGATGACGGGTGCAGGTTGAAGTAGTAGCGGTCGTAGAAGTTCCGGTCGGACGTGGCGACGTGGCGGATGAACTCCGAGGTCTGATGGACGGGGTAGTCGTCCCACCCGGATACCGAACGTTCTGCAGTCATGAGAGGACGGTAACTCGCTGGTTCACGGTGGACCCAATGCTCGCGGTACCGTCTCGTGCGTGACGAAGACTCGTGTACCCGCCGTCGACGGCCTCTTCACCGAGGTCGACGGCGTCGCCCACCTGATCGGGGCGAAGACTCCCGACCGAGACTCCTACTTTTTTCCTGCTCACCTGCCCGGCATGGCGGGCGGTGATCCGGCCGCCGTCGGCGCCGAACTCGAAGAGGTGCTGCTGTCGAACACCGGCACGGTCTGGAGCTACACCACGAGCTCCTATGCGCCGCCACCTCCGTTCGTCGCCAACACTGACCCCTACGAGCCGATCACCATCGCAGCGGTAAAGCTCGAGCGGGAGCAGATGGTCGTGCTGGGGCAATGCACACAAGGCATCACCCCTGACGATCTCGAGATCGGCATGGAGATGGAGCTCTACATCGACGTGCTCAACGAAGACGACGAGCACGAGTACACCGTGTGGAAGTGGCGCCCTCGAGGCGCCGCCACGACTGACGCCGCAGGTGAGGGGAACTGATCATGGACGAACTCGCGATCATCGGCGTCGGGATGCATCCCTGGGGCAAATGGGGCCGCAACTTCGTCGAGTACGGCACGGTTGCTGCTCGCAAGGCGCTCGACGAAGCCCAAGTCGACTGGAACGACGTCGGCTACATCTCCGGCGCGATCACGGTGCGAAACGGGTACCCCGGCTATGTCGCCGGTGCCACGTTCGCGCGAGCGCTCGGTTTCAACGGGGCGCAGGTGGCGTCGAGCTACGCGGCGTGCGCCTCGGGCGTCACCGCCCTGCAGGTCGCTCGCGGCCAGATTCTGTCCGGCGTCACCGACGTTGCGCTGATCATCGGCGCCGACACCACACCGAAGGGCTTCCTGAAGCCCAATGAGGGCGATCGTCCGGACGACACCGACTGGCTGCGCTTCAAGCTCGTCGGCGCCACCAACCCGGTGTACTTCGGTCTCAACGCCCGTCGCCGCATGGATCTGTTCGGCGCCACCCAGGAGGATTTCGCCCGGGTGAAGGTCAAGAACTCGCGCCACGCCGTGCACAACGGGTTGGCTCGCTTCACCAAGGAATACGACATCGACGATGTGATGAACTCGCCGGTCGTCTCCGATCCGCTCCGGTTGCTCGACATCTGCGCAACCTCTGACGGCGGTGCCGCTCTCGTGGTCTGCTCGATGAAGTACGCCAGAGCCCACGGCCACACTGATCCCGTGCGAGTCGCCGGTCTGTCCACGGTCACACCTGTCTATCCCGACACCGTGATCGACCTGCCCTACATGGCCACCGACTCGGCGGGTGCCACGCCCGAACCGTTGCGGGGCTTCAAGCAGTCGATCGGCGACAAGGTGTACGAGGAGTCCGGTCTCGGCCCTGACGACGTCGATGTCGCCGAGGTCTACGACTTGTCATCGAGCCTCGAGCTTGACTGGTACGAGCAGCTCGGCTTCTGCGCCGAGGGCGAGGCGGAAAAGCTCCTTCGCGACGGTGTCACCGAGATTGGCGGCCGCCTTCCGGTCAATCCGTCGGGTGGCCTGGGTGCGTTCGGTGAGGCCGTGCCTGCCCAGGCGATCGCCCAGGTGTGCGAGCTCACCTGGCAGCTTCGGGGCGAGGCTGGCAAACGCCAGGTCGAGGGCGCCCGCGTCGGCATCTCCGCCAACCAGGGCCTATTCGGCCACGGTTCGTCAGTGTTGGTGCGCCGATGACGATCCACCAATCGGTCACCGCCGAGGGAGTCCTCGAGCTGGTCATGGACAACCCGAAGGTCAACGCGCTCCCGATCGCGGACACCCAGGCGATCGCCGAGATGCTCGACGGGGTAAAGCATCGCTCCGAGATCACGGCCGTGATTCTCACCGCGACTGGTCGCGGCTTCTGCGCTGGCGTCGACATCAAGGAAATGCAATCGATGCCGGGCCACGAGGGGATCCTGGGAGTCAACCGGGCGTGCGCCGAGGCTTTTCGAGCCGTCTACGAATGCGCGGTGCCGGTCGTGTGCGCCGTCAACGATTTCTGTCTCGGCACCGGCATCGGGTTGGCGGGCTCCGCCGACATCGTGCTCGCCGCCGAGGGCGTGAAGTTCGGACTGCCAGAAGTCGACAACGGGGCCCTTGGCGCCGCCACCCACCTCGGTCGTCTGGTGCCGGAGAAGCACCTTCGCTGGATGCTCTACAGCTGTGCGCCGGTCTCGGCCGAGCAACTCCACGAGTGGGGCACGGTGCTCGATGTCGTCCCCGCCGGCGAATTGATGGATCGCGCCCGTGAGATCGCTGGTGTGATCGCCTCGAAGTCCGCCCCGGTGATCCGAGCGGCAAAGGCATCACTGCTCGGCATCGATGACGCCCCGATGAACTCGTACCGCTTCGAGCAGGGGTTCACCTACGAACTCAACCTGCAGGGTCACGGCGACGAAGCCCGTGACGCGTTCCTACGGGGTGATCGAGGCGCGAACTCGGCGGCAGACTGACGCCCCTGATTCAAGCGAATCGGCAACGGCGTCGAGGGAGGTTCCCGGTCTCGGAACCGCCACGATCGCGCCGCCGGAGCCACAGAATTTCGCCGCAGCGCCCGCTGCTCGTGCGGCCGTGACGAGGGTCGCTTGCTCGTCGTCGAGCGTGAAGATCGAGCGCCGCAGATTGAAGTTGGCATCGACTGCATCGCAGAACGTCGTTGGGTTGCGGTCGAGGAGTGCCTGACGGCCTGTGTCGGCGATCTCGGCGAATCCGGCGAGCGACTGGCGCAATGCCGAGTCGCCGGCGCTCCAGCGCTCCCAGAGCGCTCGATGGACGTCGCCTGAGGGCGTGCCGGGTTCCTTTGGCCATGCGACCAGCAACGGCGGTAGGAGATCCGGATCGAGAGACTCGTGGACGCCGATGTCGTCGGGGCCGGAGAAGTCCATGTACTGGAGGCCTCCGAGGGCCTGAATGACGCGATCCTGGGGGCCGGCGACGAGACCGAGGTCCTCGCGTTCGATGTCCCAAGCGATCTGTGCCATCTCGAGCGGCGCGAGGCCGAGGTCGAGGTGGGCGTCGAGCGCTCGCAGCGTTGCGAGCAGGATGGCGCTCGAACCGCTGAGGCCCGACCGCAAGGGGACGTCGGTCGTCAATCCGAGCGCGATCGCCCCTTTCGAGGGAGCCACTCGGGCGACCGCGAGTCGCTGCAGATCTGCAACGTCGGGTTGGAAGGACGCCGGGGCGGAGGAGACGGTGTCGGTCACCGTCGCGACCGTCTCGAACGTGTCGATCGTGGCGGCAAGGACTTTCCCGCCGTAGAGGTCACCAGGATTACCGAGGAGTCCAATCCGAGCTCGGGCCCGTCCGATCGATGCCGTCATCGGAGACGGTTTTTCCGCTGCTGCAGCGGGTCGCTTGTCGAGAGGTCAGGCACGAACGGGAGCGTAGCGAACGGTGTTGTCGGCCAACCAGGAGCAGCGGGCTAGCGTCGACCGAGTGCGAGAAGAGGTGACCCTGTACGAAGCAGTCGGCGGTGAGCCCTACTTCACCGCCCTCGTCGAGCGGTTCTACGGCGAGGTCGCCGCCGATGAACTGCTGCGGCCCATGTATCCCCGTGATTTGTCCGGCGCAGAGGAACGGCTCCGGCTGTTCTTGATGCAGTACTGGGGCGGGCCCACGACCTACTCCGACGAGCGTGGGCATCCTCGGTTGCGGATGCGCCACAACCCGTATCGAGTCGACCTTGCGGCCCGCGACGCGTGGCTGCGCTGCATGATCACTGCGCTCGAAGGGGATCCGCCGGCCGAGCCGATGCGCTCCGCGATGATCGAGTACTTCGTGCGCTCAGCCGACTTCATGCGCAACACCGAGGAGCCCGACGGCGGCGTGTGAGCGCCCCGCCCGGCCTCACCCGATCGGTTGTCATTTGACCCCAGTGGCGCCGGGGATCCATGACTTCCGCGTCATTCTGCGGCAAAGTAGATCCAGGGACAGGCGGAAATGCTTGACTCACGGCGCGATTTCGACTCGCGTGTAACCCAGTCTCCGCGATTGCCGTGGAACAAAGCAAGGAGTAGCAATCATGAACAAGGGCGAACTCGTCGCAGCGATGGCCGATTCGGCCGGCATTTCCCAGAAGGATGCCGGCGCGGCGCTCGACGCGATGTTCGAGACCATTGCGGCCGAAATCGGCAAGGGCAACCAGGTGTCGATCACCGGGTGGCTCAAGGTCGAGAAGGCTAACACCTCGGCCCGCACCGGCCGCAACCCGCAGACCGGCGAAGCGATCCACGTCCCGGCCGGCACCCGTGCCAAGGTGACCGCCGGCTCGAAGCTCAAGGCCGCCGGCAAGAGCTGAGCCTCGCTCCCGCGAAATCGCAGACGGGGACGGCCGAGCGGCCGTCCCCGTTGCGCGTCCGAGCGGCTTTTCCGGTCTAGGTTGCGGCGATGACCGATCCCGTTCGTCTCGCCGCCGGTGACCGTGCACCGGCATTCCATCTCGCCGACCAACACGGCGCCAAGCACCGACTGAGCACCTACAAGGGGCGCCGGGTGCTGCTGTTCTTCTATCCGAAGGCCAACACCGGGGGTTGTACGACCCAAGCATGCGGCCTGCGCGACCTTGCCGGCGAGATCGGCGACACCGTCATTCTCGGTGTCTCTCCCGACCTTCCGAAGGCCCAGGCTGCGTGGGATGCCAAGCACGAGTTGGGTTTTCCGTTGCTTTCCGACCCGGATCACGCCACCGCCGACTCGTTCGGTACGTGGGGTCCCAAGAAGCTCTACGGCAGGGAGTACGAGGGGATCATCCGCTCGGCGTTCCTGATTGGTGCGAACGGCAAGATCGAGCACGCGTGGTACAAGATCAGCCCGAAGGCGACCCCGGAGAAGCTGCTCGCCGCACTCGAGGACGCATGAGCATTCCATGTCCCGACGAGGTCCTGCCCCACCGGCCTCCCTTCCTCTTCGTCGACGAAATCACCGAGCTCGACCCCGGTACGAAGGCCGTTGGTACCTGGACACTGACCGGTGACGAAGCCTTCTTCTCGGGTCACTTTCCGGGGCGACCGACGTTGCCCGGTGTGCTGATGTGCGAAGCAATCGCTCAGGTGGGCGCGTTCGCGCTGCTTTCCGATGAGCGCTTCGCCGGCAAGCTTCCGCTCTTCGGAGGACTCGATTCGGCTCGGTTCCGCCGCCAGGTAGGCCCGGGCGACACGCTCGAACTCACGGTCGAGATGGGTCGGTTGTCGGCACGAGCCGGCAAGGGAAGCGGTAGGGCAATCGTCAACGGCGAACTCGCCGTGAGCTGCGACCTCATGTTCGTGATCGTCGACGCCGACCCCGCCGGCTGAACCGGTGAACGACGCGCACACAGTGCTGGCGGCCAACGCGGCGTTCTACGACGCCCACGAGTCCCGCAACCTCGCAGCCATGCAGGCAGTCTGGGAGCACTCCGATCGGGTGGCGTGCACGCACCCGGGCTGGCCGATCCTGCGAGGCTGGGCCGAGGTCGAGACATCGTGGCGCCGAATTCTCGAGGGGCCGGGACGAAATCAATTCATCATCACCAACGACACCGTCGAGGTGGTCGGTGAGGTGGCATGGGTGACCTGCGACGAAAATCTCGTCGCTCCCGGCTCGACGTTCACGGTGGCGGCGACCAACGTGTTCGTTCGGGACCCAGGCCGGGGCTGGCTGATGGTCAACCATCACGGCTCGCCGGTCGGCGCCTGATCCGGCGTCGAAGGCGAACAACAACGAACGCCCCGGCCGAAGCCGAGGCGCTGGCCTCGTGATCGGTGCGAATCAGGCCGGGCCGAGCACCAGTGTGCCGTTGTGCCCGCCGAAGCCGAAACTGTTCGACAGCGATGGTCCGGGCTCCCAGTCGGCGGGGCCACCCTCAACGATGTTGATCGCCGGGAGTTCGGGGTCGCGTTCGGTGAGGCCCGCCGTGGGCGGCACCTTGCCGTGCTGCATGGCGAGCAGCACCGCCACGGCCTCGAGCGCACCGGCAGCTCCGAGCGCATGGCCGGTGATGCCCTTGGTCGAGGTGACCAACGGGCCCGAGTCGTCGGTGCCGAACACCTTGGCGACGGCCTCGGCTTCGGCAGCGTCGTTCTTGTCGGTCGAGGTGCCGTGCGCGTTGATGTGTCGGACCTGATCGGGCGTGATGCCGGCGTCGTCCATGGCCAACTGCATGCACGTGACGGCGCCCACGCCACCTGGCGATGGGGCCGTGATGTGGTGGGCATCGGCGGTGGAGGCGGAGCCGAGCACTTCGCCAAGGATCGTGGCGCCGCGCGCCTCGGCGAGTTCCCAGGCCTCGAGGACCAGAATGGCGGCTCCCTCGGCCATGACGAACCCATCACGGTTCGTGTCGAA
>CAJWHS010000019.1 GCA_913041415.1 uncultured Acidimicrobiaceae bacterium
GACGCCGTCGCGACCCGGGATCGCCATCTGGACGTAGCCCGCCCCCAGGCGCTGGGCCGAGCAGGCAGCGAGACAAGGAGCGCCAGTCATCGTGGACGACCCGCCGATGATGCGGATGGCGTGGTGCCACTTGTGCACCGTGGCGGCCGGTACGGGTAGCCAGTCAGCCACGTCGGACCCTTCGACGAGGTCAATCGTGGCGTCGCCCGTGTCGAGGCCGATGTAGGCGACCACCACCTTGCCGGCCAGTTCCCGCCCTGGTTCGAGAAGAAGACCGGGCTTCAGCGCCGCAAAAGTGACCGTGCGATCGGCAGCAGGCGGCGAACCGAGGCGCGCCCCGGTGAGACCATCGACCCCGGACGGGATGTCGACGGCGAGGACGGGGACACCCTCGGGAACGGTCGGGAAGTCGTAGGGCCGACTGAGGCCCGTGCCGAAGGCAGCATCGATGACGAGATCGACCTCGACTGGCAGCGCAGCGCTGTCGGGATCGAGCACCACGCATCGCACGCCACGACGTTGGAGCCGGGTGGCGGCGGCGCGGCCGTCGGCCCCGTTGTTGCCCTTGCCTGCGATGACCGCCACCCGCCGTCCATAGGTCCCGCCCAGAAGGTCGACAGCGGCGCGAGCCACCGCTGCGCCGGCACGTTCGACGAGCACAGCGACCGGCACGGGCGCAGCAGCGTCGATCGCCGCCATCTCGGCGGGGGTGACGATCGGGATCACTCGGGCAGCGCCGCCACGACCGCCTGCGCGAGCGTGTCGGTGTGGGTGAGACTGATCTCGAACCGCCCGGCGCCCTTGCTCCGGGCGAAGGCGGCCGCCTCGCCGTGCAGCACGAGTTCGGGATGGCCGTCGTCATGGCGAACGACCTCGACCTCGCTGAAGCGAACGGCGCCGAGGCCGGACTTCAGCGACTTGAGGAACGCCTCCTTCGCTGCGAACCGGGCGGCAAGGGGGCGGGCGGGATCACCACTCGTGTCGGCGTAGGCGAGTTCTGCGTCGCAGAACAGACGCGTCCGGATCCCTGGGGTGCGGATGAGCACCTCGCGGAAACGGTCGATGTCGACGAGGTCGGTTCCGATCCCGATCACCCTGCGACCCTACAGGGCCGTCGGCAGGCGACCGGTGGGCCGAGTGTCAGCCCACCCGCCAGCGGTCAGCAAGTTCGTTGATCGGCAAGGTGAGTAGGTCGGCGACCGACTGCTGACCGAGAAGGTCTTCACGGAAGGTCGGCTCGGTCTCCATCACGGCGTCACGCATCGCCGAGTAGCGGTGGCGGTAGCCCTGCAGCACACCGCGAGCGGCACCGGGCGACAACTCGTCGGCGAGTTTCACCTGGAGCAGTGTCAGTCCGGTGGTGATGTTGTCCTTCACTTCAGGAACGATCACCACGGTTCGGTCGTCGGAGCGGCCTCGGGCGACGAACACCCGACGCTCGAGCGCCACCTGATGCTTGGTGCCCTTCAGGGTTGGATTGCGGTCGGTGCGAGAAGCGATGTTGCGGCTAATGCCGCCTCGGTCGACGACCACGGCCGTGGCATCGCCATCGCCGTCAGCGTCCATACCCTCGATGGCATAGCGGGTGTGACCAAGCACTTCGTCGATCGCTGGGTCGAGGTTCGCGAGGGTGCGCAGCGAGGCGTAGGAAAGGCCATCGCGTGGAGCGCCCGCATCGAGCACGGCCCGGCTGAGCGCTACGTCGAGGAGTGTCTCGTCAGAGCGAGAGATGCCGACCGTCACAGTCTTCGCTTGGTGCTTGATGGCGTCGATCGGGCGGGTGAGTTCTTCGATGCCGAGGGTGAGGGCGGCGGCGAGATCATCGAGCACGACGGCGGGCGTACCGACCTTGCCGTATTCGACCTGGTAAGCCTCGAGGGGCGAGGAGCCGAGCGCAAACCGCAGAAGCGACGCGACCTTGCTCGCCGTCGAAGCCTCCAGGTGGCCATTGAGCTCACCCGTGTGCAACAGGTCGAAGAACGAGGCCGCCGTTCGTTCGAGCGTGGACCCGACCGACACGAGCGCCTCTTCACCACTCATGTGTGGATGTGCGGCAGCCTGCTCAATTGCGCTGCGGGCCTCGCGCATCGGACGAGCCTGCGCATCGATGGCCAGCGCGGCCTCATAGCCAAAGAGGTGCCCGGCCATCGTCGAGAGGATGAAGCCCAGACGAGGGTCGACCGCCGGCACCGGGAGCACCGCAAGCGCGCTCGAGAACCGCGACTGCTGCTCGTCAGCCACGACGATTGGCGCCGCCTTGTGCGCCCGAAAAATCGCAACTTCCTTGGCGACGTCGTCGGCGGTCGAGCCGGAAAGGCCGGCGGCACACACGAAAATCAGCGGCTCGGACGACAGGTCAATGTGCTTTTTGTCCTCGGTGCTGTCGGCGGCGATCGACTTGTAACAGAGCTCGCTCAGCTTGACCCGGACCTCCTGCGCTGCGATCCGGTTGGGTCCGTTGCCGACCATCGCCCAGTAGCGCCGGTTTGGCGCGAACTGGCGGGCGGCCTCGCCGATGATGTCACGACGACCGAGCACGGTCTCCATCGCAGCCGGCAGTTCGGTGATGCCCTTCAGAAGCGCGGCGCGGTCGTCGACCATCTCGCCACCGAGCAGCTCGTCGGTGATCGCGATCGACAGCAAGAGACCCGCTGCGATCTGCGAGTAGAACGCCTTCGTCGAAGCGACCGACATCTCGACGTCGCGACCGTCGGAGGTGTACAGCACACCGTCGACTCGATCGGTGAGGTCGCTTCCCCGCCGATTGACGATCGCGATCACTTTGGCGCCTCGGTTGCGAACAATATCGACCGTGCGGTTGGTGTCGGTGGTCGTGCCAGACTGGCTGACGGCAATGATCAACGTGTCGCTCATGTCTGGCCGGAGCCGGAAGCCGGATAGCTCGGTGGCGAGGATGGCCTCCACCTCGATCTCGCCGTTGGGAGTGAGGGCACCGAGGCCAGCGGCAAGCGCCTGCCCGGCGACTGCTGCGGTGCCCTGCCCGATTGCGAGCACCCGCGTGACGGTGCCGTTGCGCACCAGTTCACGGATTTCATCGGGGATCACCGAAGGCCCGAGCGAGACTCGCAAGCCGGCGTCGGTTTCGACGATCTTGCCGCGGAGCGTTTTGCGGAAGGAGGCTGGCGACTCACCGATCTCCTTCATCAGATAGTGCGGATGATCGCCCCGGTCGATATCGCGAGTGGTGATCTGGGCAACGGCAACATCCTCGTCCGCAACGGCCAGATCGGTGCCGTCGTAGGCCTTGCGTAGCATCCCCTCGACCGTGCCCGCACGATCACCATCAAGCTCGACGATCTGACCGCGGCTGGCGTTGGGGTTCTCTAGGTTGCCGGGCGTCTCGCCGTCCATACGAACGTAGTGAGCCGTCTCTTCAACGACGCCATAGGGCTCAGAAGCCACGATGTAGGCGTCCTCGGCGAGACCGATGTAGAGGGCCTGACCCGAACCACGTAGGGCCAGCTGAAGCTTGTCCGGTGAGGCCGCTGTGCACGCACCGATGGCGACGGAACCTTCGAACGTCGCGACCGTTCGTCGGAACGCCTCAGCCGCCTTGAGTCCCTCACCGAGGCGCTGGCTCGTCAGCGACGGGATGACCTTGGCATCGGTGGTGATGGACGGCGTGATCGTCACACCCTCCTCAGCGATCAGGTCTGCGAAGTTGTCGACGTCGCCGTTGAGCGCCCCGACGACGTAAGGGCCGGCGGCGTCGAGCAGTTCGCTGTTGAGCGGGTGGGCGTTGGGCTCGGAGATGATGCCGATCGACGCCCAACGGGTGTGACCGAGCACCAGCGTGCGGGCGGTTTCGTTGGCGAGCGCAGCGTGCAGCAGCGAATCGTCGGCGAACGCTTGGCGGATCGCCGCCGTGTTGTCGCCGAGCTCACCAATCTCGGCGGCGGTCTTGTGCACGATGCTCAGGACTCCGTCGACGACACGAACGGAGCCGGTGCCGAAGTTGGGGTCGCCCGAACGACGGGCGATCTCGGCGGAGATCACCGGATCGGCGAGGTCGAGTTCGTGGTCGTGAACGAGGACGTGCAGGCCGGCGCTATCGCGACCGCGCACCTCAAGCCGATCGATCGCCGACAGGGCCTGGTGGATCGACAGGAAAGCCTCAAGCGACCCGGTATGCATCGCGCCGCCGTTGAGGCGACTGACGACCTCAGCAGCCCGGAACCGGTCACGAGTGATCGCCCACACCCCGTCGCGAACAGCGATCAGGGCTTGGTTGCGGGCTTCAAGCTGCTTCGTCGAGAGGTTGCCGTCCTGCTCAAGTCGCTGTTCCTCCTGCTCGACCGCAGCGAGGAGTTCGTCGCAGTGGTCCACCAGCGCCGGACCCAGGCTGGGCTCGGCCAAGAGGAGGCGGAGACCAGGAACACCGCGCAGGAGGGCGTCGGCCTCGGCAAGGTGAGCACCGACCGCAGCAATGGTGGCGGTGACATCGGGGCCGGAGACGAGCAGGGCGGCTTGACCCGCGACGAGATCAAGGACCGACTGGCTCGTCGGCGTTGCTCGTGTCGAAGGGCGCCGGACTACGGCGATGATCCCGCACATCGGTGTGTCTCTCCCGCGAAGCCAGACTGCATTCTGAGCCGGATATCCGCAGAAATCAGTCTAGGACCGGCGCCCGGCCGTCGAGGTTCAGCCGAAGAGCGACTCGACCGCAGTGACGAGGCCATCGGCCTCCATCCGGGCCTCCGCATCGGTTTCGGCTTCGACCATGACCCGGATGAGCGGTTCGGTGCCCGAGGGTCGAATCAGCACACGACCCCGGCCGGCCATGCGGGCGAGTGAAGCGTCGATAAAAGGTGCAAGCAGCCCATCGACGTCGGCAGGTCGTTGGGCGACTCGGACGTTCTGCAGCACCTGCGGCAGGCGGGTCATCGCCGCGTCGGCCAACGCTCCGAGCGGGCGCCCTCGGCGCACCACGATGTCGAGCAGCTGCACTGCCGTCAGGAGTCCATCACCGGTCGATGCGAGCTCGCGAAAGATCACGTGGCCGGACTGTTCGCCACCGAGCGAATAGCCACCTGCGTCGAGCGCCTCCAGTACGTGGCGATCACCGACCTTGGTGTCGACAACATGGATGCCGGCGTCATCCATCGCCCGCCGGAAACCAAGGTTGGTCATGACGGTTACGACGACCGCATCACCAGCGAGACGGCCTCGGGCCTTGGCGTCGAGCGCACACATGGCGATGATCTGATCGCCATCGATCAACCGACCGTCGCCGTCGACAGCGAGGAGCCGGTCCGCGTCACCGTCGAAGGCAACGCCGAGGTCAGCGTCGTGCTCGACGACAGCGGCCTGCAGCGATTCTGGATGGGTCGACCCACACCCATCGTTGATGTTGGTGCCGTCGGGGGCGGCGTGGAGCATCGTCACGTCGGCACCGAGGCGGGTCAGCGCCCGGCGGGCGACGTCGTACGCAGCACCGTTCGCCGCATCGGCGACGATGGCGAGTCCGGCGAGGCTGCGCCCCTCCAGGCTGGTGACGATGCTCTCGACGTGAGAATCGGCGGCACTATCGTGACTGTCCACGATCGTCGGCATCGCCTCGATCTCGGTTCCACGCAACGCATCGAAGCGGGCCTGGATCTCGTCCTGCACCCGATCATCGAGTTTCGATCCGCCGGGGGCGAAGAACTTGATGCCATTGTCGTACCAAGGATTGTGCGACGCCGAGATCATCGCTCCAGCGACCTGATGATCGGCACACCATCGGGCGACTGCCGGCGTCGGTACAACGCCGAGATCGACTGAATCGCCACCGGCAGCGGCGACGCCTGCGTGCACGGCATCGGTGAGCTCCGGCCCCGAGGCTCGAGTGTCCCGACCGACGACGAAGCCGCCGCGACCGAGGATCTCTGCTGCGGCCCGCGCAAGAGCGCGGACAGGTGCGGGAGTCAGTTCAGTGCGGGCATCACCCCGCATGCCGTCGGTTCCGAAGGTCAGCGCCACGGCATCATCATCGGCCGAAGACGGCCGATGATGATGGATCGGCTCGACGTGTGACCAGAGGCGCGATCAACGCTTGCTGTACTGCGGCGCCTTGCGGGCCTTCTTGAGGCCGTACTTCTTGCTTTCCTTCTTTCGAGGATCGCGGGTGAGGAAGCCGGCCGACTTGAGGGCGCCACGGTGCTCAGCGTCGAGTTCGACGAGGCCACGAGCGATACCGAGGCGCAGCGCACCGGCTTGGCCGGTGGTGCCACCACCATGAATGGTGGCGTCGATGTCGTACGACTCGCTGGTTTCGGTGACGGCGAGCGGCTCAAGCAGCGCTTCGACCTGCACCTTTGACGGGAAGAAATCGTCGACCGAACGGCCGTTGACGGTGACAGTGCCGGAGCCGTTGCGGAATCGCACACGGGCGACGGCACGCTTGCGACGGCCGGTGGTCTGGGCGAGCGGAGTGGTCATCTCGGGGTCCTCGTGGCGAATCAGGCGCGGGCTTCGTAGGTGGCGTGTGCGATCTCGAGCGGCTGGGGGTTCTGAGCCGCATGGGGGTGCGTCGGACCGGCGTAGACCTTCAGCTTGGAGATCTGCGCACGACCAAGGCGAGTCTTGGGGATCATGCCCCGGATGGTGTCCATCACAGCCTGCTCCGGCTTGCGGGCCATCTTCTCGGCGTAGGTCTCGCTCCGGAGACCGCCGGGGTAGCCGCTGTGACGGTGCACGAGCTTCTTTTCGGCCTTGCCCGAGGTGAGCACGACCTTGTCGGCGTTCACGATGATGACGTGGTCGCCCATGTCCATGTGCGGGGTGTAGGTCGGCTTGTGCTTGCCACGCAAGATGTTGGCGACTTCGGTCGACAGGCGACCGAGCACGAGGCCTTCGGCGTCGACGATGTGCCAAGAGCGTTCGACGTCGCCGGCCTTCGGGGTGTAGGTGGACACGGTGTTCCTCCGCGGAACGAAAGGATGAGAACAAATCGTCCGGCGCCGAATACGGGCGCTCAGGACCGACATATGAGCTTACGGGCGCAATCAGGCAACAACAATAGTTAAACCGCGCGAAATCCGCAGCCGTCAGACATCGCCGTGGTAGTGGGCCCGGGTGAGCTCCAGCCCCTGCGGCGGTGCCGGCGATGGCACGGCCATCCGACTCATCGCGCGGAGCGCCTCCCCCATCTCGACCGGCTGGCGTCGTCCTCGCCCGACCTCGACGAACATGCCGACGAGGCTCCGAACCATCTGGTGGGTGAAGGCGGTGGCGGTGATCTCCAACTGCAAGGTGTCGCCGACACGGCGCCACTGCGCCCGGTGCACGGTCCGAACGAAGGTCTCCTTGACCTTCGACTTGTTCTTCTTCGAAAACGATGTGAAGTCGTGCTCGCCAAGAATCTGGTCAGCCGAGAGCTGCATGGCCCCGATCTCAAGAGGCTCGGGCACGTGCCAGGCCAAGTCCCGCACAAGCGGGTCGGGCCAGGCCGAGTTCAGGACGCGATAGCGGTAGCTGCGAGCCACGCAAGAGACCCGGGCGTCGAAGTTCGGGGCCGCCAGAGCGACGTCACGCACCGAGATCTCCGGGGCGAGCATCCGGTTGAGCGCTCGCGCCAAGGCGACGGCGTCGAAGTGGCCGGCGTCGGCGTCGAACGACACAACCTGGCCACGGGCGTGCACACCCCGATCGGTGCGCCCCGCACACGTCACCGTGATCGGCTCTCGCAGGACCTTCGACAGCGCCTCGTGGAGGTCGTCTTGCACCGTCCGTACGTCGGGGTTGGTGGCAAATCCGAAGAACGGAGCACCGTCGTAGGCAACCGTCATGCGGACGCGCACGTGCCCATCGGGCGGCGGGGCGACGGTCCGGGGGGTCACGTCGTCAGGCTAGGGCTATACCCCGGACGTCGTCACCGGGCTTGGGGCGAAAACGGCAAAGTACCTCTCCGAGGAGGGTGCTTCGATCAACGTTCTGGTTCGGCCGGAGCCAAACGAGATCAGATCAGCTCGACACGCGCCATCGGCGCGTTGTCCCCCGAACGAGGGTCGAGCTTGATGATCCGGATGTAACCACCCGAACGGTCCTCGTACCGGGGACCAATCTCGTCGAACAGCTTGCTGGCCATCTCACGATCGCGAAGGAACTTCACGACGTTGCGGTGGTTATGGACGCCACCCTTCTTGGCCTTGGTGATCATCTTCTCCGCCACCGGACGCATGGCCTTAGCCTTGGCTTCCGTGGTGGTGATCGCCTCGGCCGCAATGAGGCTGGCGACAAGGTTGGCCATCATGGCCTTCTGGTGAGCAGCACTACCGCCGAAGCGGGCGCCCTTGCGGGGACGCGCGGGCATGGTCAGTCTCGATTCCGGAGCGAGAGACCTCGCTCGTCAAGCTTCTCGATGACCTCGTCGAGGCTCTTTTGACCGAAGTTGGTGATGGCCAGAAGGTCGTCCTCGCTCTTTTGCAGCAGCTCGCCAACGGCGTTGACCTGGGCACGCTTGAGGCAATTGCGGGGACGCTCGGAGAGTTCGAGGTCTTCGATGGGCAGTTCCATGTCCGGACCGCCCGAGGTGACCTGAACGGCTTCACCGAGCTCGAGGCCCTGCGGTTCGTCGCTCATCTCCTCGACGAGCTGCACCAGGGCGCGCAGGGTGCCGCCGGCCGAGGCAAGCGCTTCGCGCGGGCTGATCGAACCGTCGGTCTCGATCTCGAGCACAAGGCGGTCGAAATCGGTCGACTGCTCGACGCGAGTCGGCTCGATCTCGAACGACACACGCCGAACCGGCGAGTAGATCGAGTCGACCGGGATCACACCGATGGTGGTGCCGGTCTTGTTCTTGTCGGCCGAGACATAGCCCCGACCGTTCTGGACGGTCAGATCGACGGCCAGCCGGCCCTTGCCATTGAGGCTGGCGATCTCGAGAGCACCGTTGAGCACCTCGACGTCGGGATGGGGCTGGATGTCGGTGGCCGTGACCTCGGCGGGGCCACGAGCGTCGAGACGCAGGGTCACCGGCTCATCGCTGTGCACCACGAGGACGAGGTCCTTGAGGTTGAGGATGATGTCGGTGACGTCCTGAGCCACACCGGTGATGGTGTCGAACTCGTGAAGGGCATCGTCGAAACGCACCTGCGTGACGGCTGCGCCCGGGATGGACGACAGCAGCGTGCGGCGCAACGAGTTGCCAATGGTGTGGCCGAAGCCAGGCTCGAGTGGCCCGACGGCGAAGCGCTGGAGGTTTCCCTCCGCCTCGTCGATGGCTTCGACGGTGGGTCGCTGGATGACGAGCATCGGTACCTCTGCTACTTCGAGTAGAGCTCGACGATGAGCTGTTCGCGGACGGGGATGTCGATCTGCTCACGGATGGGCAGCTCGCGCACGGTGACTTGGAACTGCTCGTTGCGGTCGAGCCACGCCGGGGGCGTGCGATCCAAGACGTCGAGGTTCCACTGTACGACGGTGAAGTCTTGCGCAGCGGGACGCAGCTCGACCACGTCACCCTTGCGAAGGCGGTAGCTCGGGATGTCGACGCGGCGGCCGTTCACATTGACGTGGCCGTGACCCACGAACTGGCGGGCCTGGGGCCGGGTGGCGGCCCATCCGGCGCGGTAGATGACGTTGTCGAGCCGAAGCTCGAGGAAGCGCAGCATGTTCTCGCCGGTCACGCCCTGCCGACGGGAAGCCTCGGCAAAGATGTTGCGGAACTGCCGCTCGGTGAGGCCGTAGCTGAAGCGAGCCTTCTGCTTCTCCTGCAGCTGCAGGAGGTACTCAGAGACCGAGCCGCGCCGACGCGAGCGGCCGTGCTCGCCCGGAGGGTACGGGCGCTTGTCGAGGGCAATGGTCTCGCACTTCGTGCCCCAGATGTTGGTTCCCAGGCGCCGCGAGACGCGAGCGCGAGGTCCGGTGTAGCGCGACATGGTCAGGCCCTCCGACGCTTGTTGAGACGGCACCCGTTGTGCGGAATCGGCGTGCAGTCCTTGATACCGGTCACCTCGATGCCGGCCTGCTGGATCGAACGAATGGCGGTCTCGCGGCCCGAACCCGGGCCCTTGACCTGGACGTCGACCTTGCGGACGCCGTGCTCCATGGCGGAACGGGCGGCCTTCTCGGCGGCCATCTGAGCCGCAAACGGCGTCGACTTGCGGGAGCCCTTGAAGCCGACGTTGCCGGCGGACGCCCAGGCGATCACGTCACCGCGCTGGTCGGTGATCGAGATGATCGTGTTGTTGAACGAGCTCTTGATGTGCGCCACGCCGTGCGTAACGTTCTTGCTCTGACGCTTGCGTGGCCGACGGGCGCCGGCGGAAGGGTTCGCCATGGTTCCTACTTCTTCTTGCCCGCAATGGTCTTCTTGGGACCTTTGCGCGTGCGAGCGTTGGTGTGGGTGCGCTGTCCGCGGACGGGAAGGCCACGACGGTGACGGAGACCCTGGTAGCAGCCTATCTCCATCTTGCGCTTAATGTCTTGGCTAACCTCACGACGGAGGTCGCCCTCGACCCGCAGGTCAGCGTCGATGAAGCCACGGATCTTCGCGATCTCGTCATCGGTGAGGTCACGAACACGCGTGGCGGCGTCGATACCGGTGGCGTTGCAGATGTCGATCGCAATCGTCCGGCCGATGCCATAGATGTAGGTGAGGCTGATGCCTACCTGCTTGTCTCGGGGAATGTCTACGCCGCTAATGCGTGCCATTTATCAGCCCTGCCTCTGCTTGTGACGCGGGTTTTCGCAGATGACCATGACGCGGCCGTGTCGACGGATGACGCGGCACTTGTCACAGATCTTCTTGACGCTGGGTCGAACCTTCATGTTGCTCCCGGCCGCTTGAGCGACCGAATCTGGTGGCCGGAACCCGGCCGGGTTGTCGAATGTGTCGGGTGATTCCGGGCCGAACGGCCGGGACTCACTTGTAGCGATAGGTGATACGACCACGCTGGAGGTCGTACGGGGTCAGCTCCACTTGAACGCGATCGCCGGGAAGAATACGGATGTAATGCATTCGCATCTTTCCGCTGATGTGCGCAAGCACCTCGTGACCGTTCTCGAGCTCGACCCTGAACATGGCGTTCGGAAGCGATTCGGTAACGGTCCCTTCAAGGACGATGGCGTCTTCTTTGGGCTTCGGCAGAGTTGAACCTCCTGAAAACACGGGGATCCACCGGGATCTCCGTGGTGACCTGGGTGCAGGCCAGTCGACAACGCTACCGGACGTACCGGAGCCGACCAACCCGCTGTGACCTCATGGGCTAGGTGTACACCTAGGTCATTCGGCCGTCGATGACCTCCGTGAGACGGGAGAACACCTGGTCCTCCTCGCCCAGACCGTCGATCGTGGCCAAAAGACCACGCTCGGCGAACCAGTCGAGCAGGGGTGCCGTCTGCTCCTCGTAGAGGCACAGACGGCGAGCGATGGCCTCTTCGGTGTCGTCTTCACGACCCCGAGCCATCATTCGCGTGGTGACCTCCTCGACAGGAACGTCGAGGTTGATTGCGATCGTGAGTTCCTGACCGACTTCGGCCAGCATCGCTTCGAGCCCGTTGGCCTGGTCGGCCGTGCGGGGGAAGCCGTCGAGCAACACGCCGCCGTACATGATGTCGGGCTTGGCGACCCGCTCGGCGACGAGCGGGATCATGACGTCGTCGCCGACGAGCCCGCCGGCGTTCATAATGCCAGCCGCCTGCCGGCCCAGCTCGGTGCCCTCCTTGACGGCGGCGCGAAGCAAGTCGCCGGTGGAGAGATGCACACAGCCGTACTTCGCTGCGAGGCGAAGCGACTGCGTGCCCTTCCCCGAGCCCTGACGGCCCAGGATGACCATGCGAAACGCGCTCACTTCAAGAAGCCTTCGTAATTGCGCATCATCAGCTGGCTGTCGATCTGCTTCATCGTCTCGAGCGCCACACCCGTGGCGATCAGCAACGAGATGCCACCGAACGCAAAGCCACCCGCACCGGCACCAGCACCCGAAGAGGAGTCGGTGCCGATCGTGACCGCGATCAAGATCGACGGCACGAGGGCCACAGCGGCGATGAACATCGCGCCCGGAAAGGTGATGCGGGACAGGATGCGGGCCAGGTAGCGCTCGGTCTGAGGACCGGGGCGGATACCGGGGATGAAGCCACCCTGCTTGCGGATGGTGTCGGCCTGCTTGGCCGGGTCGAACGAGATCGCCGTGTAGAAGTAGGCGAAGCCGACGATCATCAAGCCGAAAAAGGCGAGGTACACCGGCGATGTCGGGTCAACCAGGTTGCCGTCGACCCATTCCTGGATCGAGCCCCAGAACCCGGTCGATGGCAGCGCCGTGGCGACGAGAGTCGGGAGGTAAAGCACCGAGCTGGCGAAAATGATCGGGATTACGCCGGACTGGTTGACCTTGAGCGGGATATAGGTGCTCTGGCCTCCGTACATGCGCTTGCCGACCACCCGCTTTGCGAACTGGACGGGAATGCGACGCTGCCCCTGCTCGACGAACACGATGCCGACGAGAAGGGCGATGGCCACGAGAATCAAGATGATCAGCGCAACGTTGCCGTTCTCGGCCTGCACCAGGGAGCCCTGGGCGGGCAGGGTCGAGACGACCGAGGTGAAGATCAGCAGCGACATGCCGTTGCCGATGCCGCGTTGAGTGATGAGCTCACCCATCCACATCAACAAGGCGGTGCCGGTGGTGAGGGTGAGGACCACAACGAAGACGGTCCAGGCGTTGAACTCCGGCAGGAGGTCAATCGTACCGACCAGGCCACCGCTGTGGAACAAGAACGCAAACGAGGTCGACTGCACCACGGCGATCGAGATCGTCAGGTAGCGGGTCCACTGGGTGATCTTGCGCTGACCGATCGCTCCCTGCTGCTGCCACTGCTCGATCTTGGGAATCACCACGCCGAGGATCTGCATGATGATCGATGCGGTGATGTAGGGCATGATGCCGAGCGCGAACACCGAGAACTGGGTGAGTGCGCCGCCCGAGAAAAGCTGAACGAAGCCCAGGATGCCACCCTGGTTGGCCTGGTCGCGAAGCAACTGGACCGCTGCGACATCGACGCCTGGGGCGGGAACGAACGCGCCAAGTCGATAGATCGCAATGATCATCAGCGAGAACAGGATCTTGCCGCGCAGATCGGCGACCCGGAACATGTTCAGAACTCGTTGCAGCATGGGGCTCTCCTGAGCGGCCGGTCAGCCGGAGCAGACCGGAGCGGGCACCACGAGGTGCCCGCCGAGGATCATCGGTTAGTGTGCTGGCTGTAGCTGCCGTGCGACGGGCGAACCCCGAACGGCTTCGGCAGAACTTCAACCGTGCCGCCGGCGCCGGTGATCGCTTCCTCCGCCGACTTTGAGAAGGCGTGGGCCTTCACGGTGACGGCCGAACCGAGGTCGCCACGGCCGAGGACCTTCACGAGCGCGCCCTTGGACACGAGACCGCGCGCAAGCAGGCTCTCGGGGGTGACCTCGGAGAGACCGGACTCGGCGATCGTGTCCAGGTTGATCGCTTGGTACTCGACCCGGAAGGGGTTGGTGAAACCACGCAACTTCGGCACCCGCTGGATCAAGGGCATCTGACCGCCCTCGAACCCCACCGGAACCGTGTTGCGAGCACGCTGGCCCTTGGTGCCGCGGCCTGCGGTCTTGCCGCCCTTGCCGCCGATACCACGCGCCTTGCGCTTGCCACGCTTGTTGGAACCGTCGACCGGCTCCAAATCGTGAATGCGAATACCCATCAGTCTTCGACCTCCTCAACCGACACCAGGTGCGGGACCCGGGCGATCATGCCACGGATCTCGGGACGGTCCGGCAGGGTGTTGGTACGGCCGACGCCACGCAGACCGAGGGCACGAAGCGTGCCTCGCTGCTTGGGCTTGCAGCCAATGTTGCTCTTGAGCTGGGTGACCTTGAGCGCCATCAGTCCTCCTCGTCGAGCTTCGGCTTATGCTCGCCGCGCTCGCTCTCCTGGTAGGCCGTCCAGAGCGCATCCGGGAGGAACTCCTCGGGGTCGAGGCCACGCAGACGGGCGACCTCATCGGGACGACGCTGGCCCTTGAGACCTTCGATGGTCGCGCGGGCCACGTTGATGTGGTTGGGCGAACCGAGCGACTTGCACAGCACGTCGGCGACACCAGCCTCTTCAAGGATGGCGCGAGCGGCACCACCGGCGATCACACCGGTACCGGGGGCAGCCGGCTTCAGCATGACCCGGCCGGCGCCGAGCTCACCGATCGTCTCATGGACGATCGTCGTGCCCGCCATCGGAACGGTGAACAGGTTGCGACGGGCCTCTTCAGTGCCCTTCTGGATGGCCAGCGGCACTTCCTTGGCCTTGCCGTAGCCGAGGCCGACCTGGCCGGCACCGTCACCGATCACCACGAGCGCAGTGAACGAGAAACGACGACCGCCCTTGACGACCTTGGCGACTCGGTTGATGTTGATGACGCGGGACTCGCGGAGGCCTTCGCCGCCATCGCGCGGGTTGTCGCGTTCGTTACGTCGGTCGAAAGCCATCAGAACTTCAGTCCTCCCTCGCGGGCGGCATCGGCGAGCGCCGCAACCCGGCCGTGGTAGCGGAAGCCACCGCGGTCGAACACGACCTCTTCGACACCAGCCGCCTTGGCCCGCTCGGCGAGCAGAGCCCCGGCCTTGGTGGCCGCTTCGATGTTGCTGTTCACGTCGCCTCGCAGGGTCGACTCGGTTGTCGACACCGACGCCAGGGTGACACCGGCGATGTCGTCGATGACCTGGGCGGAGATGTGCTTGTTGGATCGGAAAACGGCGATGCGTGGACGCTGAGCCGTGCCACGAAGGGTCTTGCGGACCCGGTTGTGACGACGAATGCGATCGTCGCGACGCTTTTTTGCGGAAACTGCCATGGCTACTTGGCCGCCTTTCCGGCCTTGCGGATCACACGCTCGTCCGTATAGCGGATGCCCTTGCCCTTGTAAGGCTCAGGCTTGCGCCACTTGCGAATATCGGCGGCCACCTGGCCGACGAGCTGCTTATCGATGCCCTTCACCAAGATCTGGGTCTGGGCAGGAACCTCGAACTCGATGCCCTCAGGGGCCTCGATGTTCACCGGGTGGCTGAAACCGAGGGCCAGCTCGAGGGTGTTGGAGCCCTTGGCCGTGGCGCGGTAACCAACGCCCTGGATCTGGAGCTCCTTCACGAAACCCTCGCTCACGCCGACGATCATGTTCTGGACCAGCGAGCGGCTCAGTCCGTGGAACGCCCGGGACTCCTTGGAGTCGTCGGGACGAACGACGGTGAGCGTCTGCTCGTCGAGGTTCGCCGTCACGCCGCCGGGGAGCTCACGGGACAGTTCGCCCTTGGAGCCCTTGACGGTGATGTTGGATCCATCGATGGCGATCTCGACGCCGCTGGGGACGGTGATGGGTGCGTTGCCAACTCGGGACATGGCGACCTCCTCACCACACGAAGCACAGAATTTCGCCGCCCATGCGGTTCTTCCGTGCTTCGCGGTCGGACATGAGTCCCTTGTTGGTCGAGACGACCGCCACGCCAAGACCACCCTGCACGCGGGGGATCTCGTCGCGCTGACGGTAAATGCGCAGGCCCGGCTTGGAGACCCGCTTCATACCGGAGATGACGCGAGCCCGCTCGGGGCTATACTTCATCTCGATGGTAAGGGTCTTGCCCGGCTTGTCACCGTTGTCGGCCTCGGCGAACGAGGTGATGTAGCCCTCGCTCTCAAGGACCTCGGCGAGGGCCACCTTCTGCTTCGACGACGGCATGGAGACCTCGTCGTGCATCGCCACATTGGCGTTGCGGATGCGGGTGAGCATGTCGGAAATCGGATCGGTCATCGTCATTGTTCTGCTCCTCCCCTCACCAACTGGCCTTCTTGACGCCCGGCAGCTCGCCGGCATGCGCCATCTCACGCAGGCAGATTCGGCAGAGGCCGAACTTGCGGTACACCGAGTGCGGACGACCGCACCGACGGCATCGCGAGTACTGACGCACCTTGAACTTGGGCGTCTTCTGCTGCTTCTGGATGAGTGCTTTTTTCGCCATGGGTCACTGCCCCTCGCGTCGGAACGGGAAGTTGAAGGCATCAAGAAGGGCTTTGCCCTCCTCGTTCGTCTTCGCCGTAGTAACGATCGTGATGTCCATACCCCGGGTGGTGTCGACCTTGTCGTAGTCCATCTCGGGGAACATGAGCTGTTCGGTCACGCCGAACGTGTAGTTGCCGTTGCCGTCGAACGACTTCGGCGGAAGGCCGCGGAAGTCACGGATTCGCGGGATCGCCAGCGAGATGAGGCGATCGAGGAATTCGTACATCCGGTCACCTCGAAGGGTGACCTTGCAGCCGATGGCCTGACCCTCACGCAACTTGAAGCTGGCGAGGCTCTTCTTTGCCCGGGTGATCACCGGCTTTTGGCCAGCGATGGTCTCCATGTCGGCCAGGGCGCCCTCGAGGAGCTTGGCTTGACCGACGGCGTCACCGACGCCCATATTGAGCACGATTTTCTCGATCTTGGGCACCAACATGATGTTGTCGAGTTCCAGAGTGTCCTTGAGCTGGGCCCGGATCTCGTCGTTGTACCTGGTCCGCAGTCGCGGGGTGATCGTGGTGGTCACTTGATCTCCTCACCGGTGCGCTTGCAGACACGGATCTTTGACCCATCATCGAGGACCTTGTAACCGACGCGGGTGGCCTTGCCGTCCTTCGGGCTGATCACGGCGACGTTGGAAGCGTCGATGGGCATCGCCTTGTCGATGATGCCGCCCTGCTGATCGGCCCGGGTCGGGGCCTGGTGCTTCTTGGCGACGTTGACGCCCTCGACGACGACCGTGCCCGTCTCGGGCATGGCCTTCTGGACGACGCCCTCAGCGCCCTTATCCTTGCCGGCGAGCACGACCACGCGGTCGCCCTTGATGATCTTCATCACAGAACCTCCGGGGCCAGCGACACGATCCGCATGAACTGCTTCTCACGAAGCTCACGGCCCACTGGGCCGAAGATGCGGGTGCCGCGCGGCTGCTTCTGATCGTTAATCAGCACCGCAGCGTTCTCGTCGAAGCGGATGTAGCTGCCATCCGGACGACGCTTCTCTTTCTTGACACGAACGACGACGCACTTGACGACATCGCCCTTCTTGACCTGAGCGCCCGGGATCGCATCCTTGACCGTGGCGACGAAGACGTCACCGATCGAGGCGTAACGACGCTTCGACCCGCCGAGGACCTTGATGCACAAGACCTCCTTGGCGCCCGAGTTGTCGGCGACGCGCAGGCGTGATTCCTGCTGGATCACTTCGCACGCTCCAGGATCTCGACGAGACGCCAGCGCTTGTTCTTCGACAACGGGCGAGTCTCCTGGACACGCACACGGTCGCCAATGTTCAGCGTGTTCTCCTCGTCGTGGACGTGGAGCTTCTTGTTGCGCTGCACGGTCTTGGCATAGCGGCGGTGACGCACACGGTCGATGGTCTCGACCACGGCGGTCTTGTCCATCTTGTCCGAGACGACGATGCCCTCTCGGACCTTGCGGGCGTTCTCGCGGGTTTCGGTCTCAGCCATCAGCCGGCCTCCACCGCCGCGTCGGCCGCGGCGATTTCACGGGCCCGGAGTTCGGTGTGAACCCGGGCGATTTCCTTCTTGACCTGCTTCATGCGGGCCGAGTTCTCGAGCTGCCCAGTCGCAAACTGGAAGCGCAGGTTGAACAGCTCTTCCTTGCGGTCCGCAAGGGCCTCGAGCAGATCGATGTCGCCGAGATCACCGAGGGTCTTGGACTTCGCCATCAGAACCCCTCCTCACGCTTCACGAAGCGAGCCTTCACGGGTAGCTTCTGGATGGCACGGTTGATCGCCGCGCGGGCAATCTCTTCGTCGTGGTACGACAGTTCGAACATCACACGGCCAGGGCGGACGACGGCGACCCACTTCTCAGGGTTGCCCTTGCCCGAACCCATGCGGGTTTCAGCCGGCTTCTCGGTGACCGGCTTGTCGGGGAAGACGTTGATCCACACCTTGCCGCCACGCTTGATGTGACGGGTCATGGCGATACGGGCGGCCTCGATCTGGCGGGCGGTGATCCACCCGGGCTCGAGAGCCTGGATGCCGTAGTCGCCATAGCTGACCTCGGTGGCGCCCTTGGCGGCGCCCTTCATGCGTCCACGGTGGTGCTTGCGGTGCTTGACCTTCTTGGGCATCAACATGATCGAAACCTCAGTCGTTGGCCCGGAAGTTCGGGGTCTCGGACTGCTCACGGGTGGAGGCCTCAATGGCGTCCTCCTCGTCGAGCAGTCGCTCGAATTCGGGATCGGCTTCCTTGATTAGCGGAGCCGGCTCTTCGTCGACCTCGTTGTCCGCACCCTCGGTCTCGGGGGTGGCGACGCGCTTGCGAGCGGCACTGGACACGACCTTGCGGGGCTTGGTGCTCTGGCCCGACGTCTCGCCGGCAGCCATCGCAGCCTCAAGGGTGGCCTTGTCCTCGGTCTGGGTCTTGTAGGGAAGGATGTCGCCCTTGTAGAGCCACACCTTCACACCGATACGGCCGTAGGTGGTCTTGGCCTCACGGAAGCCGTAGTCGACATCGGCACGGAGGGTGTGCAGCGGCACACGGCCCTCGCGGTACCACTCGGTGCGGGCCATCTCCGAACCGCCGAGACGGCCCGACGACTGGACTCGGATACCGAGCGCGCCGGCCTTCTGAGCGTTCTGCACCGCACGCTTCATCGCGCGTCGGAACGCCACACGACCGGCGAGCTGGTCGGCAATGCCCTGGGCGATCAGCGCAGCGTCGAGCTCGGGCTGCTTGATCTCCTGAATGTTGAGCTGGACCTTCGGGTTGCCCGAGATCTTCGTGAGGCCGGCACGGAGGCGGTCGGCCTCGGCACCACGGCGGCCGATCACGATGCCCGGACGGGCCGTGTGGACATCGACACGCAGACGCTCACGGGTGCGCTCGACCTCAACACGGCTGATCGCCGCGTGCGGCAACTCGTTGAGCAGGTAGTCGCGGATCTTCCAATCCTCGACGACGTTGTCGGCGTACTCCTGGCGATCGGCGAACCAGCGGCTTTTCCAATCGGTGGTGATCCCAAGGCGGAAGCCGTACGGGTTGACCTTCTGTCCCATGGACTTACTCCTCTTCCTCGGTCGACGTATCGGTCTCGGCGTTGTCGTTCTCGGCTGCGGCCTCCATCTCGGCGGCGGTTGCGGCGACGATCTCATCGGCGACGTCTTCGACCGTGGTCTCAGTGTCATCGACTTCGTCGTCAGCGTCTTGCTGACGGGCCTTGGATTGGGCAACACGAGCGCGACGAGCCTCGGCGGCTTGGCTGCTACCCGAGCGGCCAGCAGCGGATTCACGGTTGCGCAGGGCTTCGAGTGCCTCGTCGTCGAAACGGCTCACGATGACCGTGATATGGCAGGTGCGCTTGCGAATACGAGTCGCACGGCCACGAGCACGAGGGCGCCAGCGCTTGAGGGTCGGGCCCTCGTCGGCGTAGCAGGCCGAAACGTAGAGCTCCTCGGCGACCTGGTTGTCGTTGTGCTCGGCGTTGGCAACCGCCGAGTCGAGCACCTTGAGAATGTCCTCGGAGATGCCCCGCTCAGAGAACTGGAGGCTTTCCGCGGCTTCGGCGTACGACTTGCCCCGGATGAGGTCAAGGACCTCACGGGCCTTGTAGGCCGAGCTGCGGACGTACGACGCCTTGGCGCGGGTGCCCGAGCGCTCGTTGGTCTTGGTACCGGCCATCAGCGACGGACTCCTCGTTCCTGACCCGCATGGAACTTGAACGTGCGGGTGGGGGCGAACTCGCCCAGCTTGTGACCGATCATCGCCTCCGTGACGTAGACCGGAACGTGCTTCCGACCGTCGTGAACCGCCAGGGTGTGGCCGATCATGTCGGGGATGATGGTGGAGCGACGGCTCCAGGTCTTGATGACCTTCTTCTCACCGGTCTCGTTCAGCGCATCGATCTTCTTCAACAGATGATCGTCGACGAACGGACCCTTCTTGAGGCTACGCGGCATGACTGATTACCTCCGCGAACCGCGCGTCCGGCGACGGCGCACGATCAGCTTGTCGGATTCCTGGTTGGCACGACGGGTGCGGCCCTCGGGCTTGCCCCACGGCGACACCGGGTGGCGACCACCCGAGGTCTTGCCTTCACCACCGCCGTGTGGGTGGTCGACCGGGTTCATGACCACACCGCGGGACTGGGGCTTGACGCCCTTCCAACGGTTGCGGCCGGCCTTGCCGATCTTGATGAGCTCGTGCTGGGCGTTACCGACCTCGCCGACCGTGGCACGGCAGTCGATGGGCACACGACGCATCTCGGTGCTGGGCAGACGCAGGGTGGCGAAACCGCCCTCCTTCGCAACTAGCTGGATGCTGGTACCGGCGGAACGGCCCATCTTGGCGCCGGCGCCGGCCTTGAGCTCAACATTGTGGATGGTGGTACCGACCGGGATATAGCGCAGTGGGAGTGCGTTGCCCGGACGGATCTCGGCACCCTGACCCGACATCAGCTTGTCGCCGACCTCGAGGTCGCGGGGAGCGAGGATGTAGCACTTCTCACCGTCGTGGTAGTGCAGGAGGGCGATGTTGCAGGTGCGGTTCGGGTCGTACTCGATGGTTGCGACCGTGGCCGGCACGCCGTCCTTGCTCCGCCTGAAGTCGATGATGCGGTACTGCTGCTTGTGTCCGCCACCGCGGTGACGGCTGGTCTTGCGACCGTGGTTGTTGCGACCACCGGTCTTGGACTTCGGAGCCAGCAGACTCTTCTCGGGGGTCGACGCGGTGATCTCGGAGAAGTCCGAGCTCGTCTGGAACCGACGACCGGGGCTGGTGGGCTTGCGCTTACGAATCGCCATGATCAGGCCTCAAAGAGATCGATCGAGTCGCCCTCGGCGAGGGTGACGAGGGCACGCTTCTGCGAGGGACGTTGGCCCCAGCCGCCAGTGCGACGGTTGCGCTTGCGCTTGCCCTGGCGGTTGAGGGTGTTGACCTTCACGACCGACACGTCGAAGAGCGCTTCGACGGCGTCGCGGATCTCGGGCTTGGACGCGCCAGGGGCAACGACGAAGGTGTAGACGTTTTCTTCGAGAAGGCCGTAGCTCTTCTCGGAGACGACGGGGCGGATCAGGACGTCGCGATAGTCCTTCACTCTTCTTCCTCCGTGCTTGCAGCAGCAGCGTTGCTGACGCCGGTGGGCAGGGTCTCCTCGGTGAACACCACGACGTCGTTGTTGAGAACGTCGTAGGTGTTGAGCTCGCCCCGGTGCAAGCAGTGCACGTTGGTGAGGTTGCGGAAGCTCTTCCAGGCGTTAGTGTCGTCGTCGCCGAGTACGATCAGCGCCTTGCCTTCGGCACCGATGGCGCTGAGGGCGGCCACGGCGTAGGCGGTCTTGGGGGTCTCGAAGTCCCACTTGTCGACGACGATCACGTTGCCGTCGGCAGCGCGGTCCGAAAGGGCCGAGGCCAACGCCAGCTTGATCATCTTCTTGGGGGTCTTCTGGCTGTAATCACGCGGCTTCGGACCGTGGGCGATACCGCCGCCGACCCAACCGGGAGCACGCGTGGTGCCGGCACGAGAACGGCCGGTGCCCTTCTGACGCCACGGCTTGGCACCACCGCCCCTGACCTCGGAACGGGTCTTGGTGGAGTGGGTGCCGGCCCGCTTGGCGGCGAGCTGGGCGGTGACGACCTGGTGCATGACGGCCATGTTCGGCTCGACACCGAACAAGGTCTCGACGAGTTCGGCTTTGCCGGTGCTCTTGCCGGCCTGGGTCTGGATGGTGACGCTCGCCATGATCAGGCTCCCTTCACCGCATTGCGGACGATGACGGTGGCGCCACGAGCACCGGGCACGGAGCCCTTCACCAAAAGTATCTCGGCCTCGGAATCGCTCTTGACGATTTCAAGGTTGAGGGTGGTGACCTTGTCGTTGCCCATGCGGCCGGGCATCTTCTTGCCCTTGAAGACCCGGCTGGGAGTCGCGCACTGGCCCACAGAACCAGGCTTGCGGTGGACGCGATGGGCACCGTGCGAGGCAGGTGCACCGCCGAATCCGTGGCGCTTCATCGCGCCAGCGAAGCCCTTGCCCCGACTGACCGCCGTGACATCAACCTTCTCGCCGTGCCCGAGGATGTCGGCGGAGATCTCTTGGCCGACGGTGTACTCGCTGACGTCGTCGAGACGCAGTTCGACGAGTTTGCGGCCGGCGTCGACGTCCGCCTTCGCGAAGTGCCCGGCTTCGGGCTGGGTGAGCTTGTTCGCATCCTTCACGCCGAGCGTGACCTGGATGGCGCTGTAGCCGTCGGTCTCAGGTGTCTTGACCTGAACGACACGGCATGGCGAGACACGCAGCACGGTGACCGGGACGACACGGTTGTCTTCGTCCCAGACCTGCGTCATGCCGACTTTCTCGCCGACGATCGCCTTGGTGGCCATGGTTGCTTCCTGTGGTTCGTAGCGAGAGCGGACCCTCGCTGCATCGAAAGATGGGTCCCGGAGGGACTCACGCGAACGCTCCGCACGGGCAGGCCCGGCGGAGCGTTCGATCGGTTTTGCCGTGTGGTTCCCGGAGGCCTTCACAGACGTCGATTGCGGGCGACTGGACACGTCCAAACGCGCGAAGTCTGCATGCTAACGGCGTAACCACCGCAAACCAACGGGCGCTCAGCGCGAAATTGCGATGCGAGTAAGGTGCAGGTCCATGGCCAACCATGGTGACCTCAACCCGACGGAAGAGCCCGAAGAGGCCTTCACGGACGAGGGAAGCAACAACAAGATGCCTGGCTGGGTGATCAAGGCGATCACCCTGTTTTGGGTTGGCTGGGCAGTCACCTACATCGGGACCGGCATGCTGCGAAACCTCCGCGGCTTCTTGATCATCGTGTTGATCAGCCTGTTCCTCGGCTTCGCGATCGAGCCAGCGGTCAACAAGCTCGAGCGGTGGGGCGTCCGCCGCGGCCTCGGCGTCTGGACCATGTACCTCCTGATCTTCGTCGGCATCGTCGGGTTCTCGGCTGCGATCGGCACCACGTTGGCGACCCAGATCAAAAACTTCATCGACGAGGCACCCCGCTATGTAGAAGACGCCGAGTCATGGCTGCGCGACAACGTCGACGAAGACATCGACCTCTCACGCGTCACCGAGGAGTTTGTCGACGGTGGCGGCGCCGCAAATCTCGCCAACCGCTTTGCTGACGATGTCGTGAATCTCGGCACAACCGTTGTCAACGTCTTGTTCCAGACATTCACGGTTCTGCTGTTCACCTTCTACATCGTGGCTGAAGGCCCGAAACTCCGCCGGACGGTCTGTTCGTTTCTTCCTCCAGCCCGCCAGCGCGCCGTGCTGAGTGTGTGGGATCTCGCGATCGAGAAAACTGGTGGCTACATCTTCTCCAGGGGCGTGTTGGCGGTGCTGTCGGCGCTCGCCCACTGGATCGCCTTCGAAATGCTGAACGTGCCGTTCTCGGTACCGCTCGCCCTCTGGGTCGGCATCATGAGCCAGTTCATCCCGGTGGTGGGCACGTACATCGCCGGCGCCCTGCCGATCCTGATCACCCTGATTGACACACCCCGTACCGGCCTCTTCGTCCTCCTCGTGGTCCTCGCCTACCAGCAGATCGAGAACTATCTCTTCGCACCGAAGGTCACCGCCCAGACGATGGAAATCCACGTCGCCGTGGCCTACGGCTCCGTGCTGGTCGGATCAGCGCTGCTCGGTGTCGTCGGTGCGCTGCTGGCCCTGCCGTTCGCCGCCACGATGCAGGCCTTCATCTCGGGCTACCGGCAGCATTTCGAGGTGGAAGAGGACGTCCTCACCGAGAGCGCCACTCGGCGCGGGCGGCGCGTCAACTGATTCAGCGATGGGGACCTAGACGGGGTTGGTGACACCACCGGCGAGGCAGCGAGAACGAGGCAGACCACCCGGGAGCGCGTGCCCTGATGCGGCGGCAGACGTCGAGACCACCGCCGTCGGAAAGCATGAGATCGGCAAGGACGACGTCTGGCCGGGTGGCCTCGATTCGCGCTAGGCCGCCGATAGCCGTATCAGCCTCACCGGCGATCTCCATGTCGTCATCACGCTCGAGCACGGCTCGCAGTCCTTCGCGAACGGATTCGTGGCCGTCGAGGAGAAATACCCGAATGGTCATCCTGCTGGGTCCTTTCCTGCAAAGAGGTCAACTCCGTAACACCTCAGGACCGCAACGGGACGCTCGACCCACCCCTTTACAAGGAATCGCCGGAGGTCACACCGTTCCGGGACGGGGGCCACTCAAACGAGATGGCTATGGGCCCGGTTCCGGGTTCAGGAATCGGAGCCGGCCTCGTGGAAGGGTGCAAAGAACGCCCGGTTCGTCTCGAGCAGGTCGAACACCGTCTTGTCGGTCGGTGGCAGGTCGGCGTCGCTCGTTGCCACCGGCTCGATCCGATCGCCCCACACCATGACGTTGGAGCCCCAGGTGAGACCACCACCGAAAGCGGTGAACAACACGGTCGCCCCGGGCCGGACTCGGCCGTCGGTAAGGGCGTCGTTCAGTGCCATGGGGATCGACGCAGCCGAGGTGTTGCCGTGGTCAGCGATGTTCAGCACAACCTTCTCCATCGGCACACCGAGCCGACTACAGGTCGCTTCGATGATCCGGAAGTTGGCCTGGTGAGGCACTACCAGCTCAACATCGTCGACGCTGAGGCCTGCCTCGTCGAGGGTTCGGCGCACCGATCCCTCCATGCCACGCACGGCGTGCTTAAACACCGTCTGGCCCTCGAAATGGAGCCTGTCGATGCCGGGATCACGGGGTCGGTCGAGTTGTCCACGGGTGCCAAGCGCAGGCGACACCATCGCCTGGCCAGCCTTGCCGTCGGCGCCAAGATCGTTGGCAAGCACACCCGAGCCGTCGGCACGGCCCTCGTAGATCGCGGCACCAGCGCCGTCACCGAAAAGGATGCAGTGGTTGCGGTCGTGGTAGTCCATCAAGAAGTGCAGCTTTTCGGCCCCGATCACGAGGGCGCGCTGGGCGACACCCGCTTCGATCATCGACGAGGCGACCGCCGTCGAGTACACGAAGCCGCTGCAAGCTGCATTCAGATCGAATGCGGCAGCGTTGACTGCGCCGAGTCGCTCCTGCAGGAAGCAGGCGTTGCTCGGAAGGGTGATCTCCGGCGTGACAGTGGCGAGCACGAGAAGATCGATGTCGGTCGGCTCAAGGCCGGCCGCTGCCAGCGCCCGCTTCGCCGCAACTTCGGCAAGCTCGGTGACCTCGACATGGCTGATGCGGCGTTCGTGCATACCGGTGCGTTCAACGATCCATTGATCGTTTGTGTCAACCATCTGCTCGAGATCGACGTTGGTCAGCTTCACCGGCGGCACGCACTTACCCCAGCCGGTGATTGTGGCGCGGGTCTTCGTCATCGCTTCTCTCCCCCAAGAGACCGTTCACCACGAGTGTACGAAAGGCCAGCGCGCAGGTCGATCAGCAGACCCTGACAAAAATCTGTGGAACGGTCTCGCCTAGCTCGGCGGACGTTTGCTCTTCAATTCATCCAAAACGAACAAGAGCCCCGGGCCGAAGCCCCGGGCTCTTCGAGTTCTGACTCCAGCGACCGGTTAGGCCTGCTGGATCTTGATCTCGATATCGACGCCGGCAGGCAGATCAAGTCGCTGCAGCGAGTCCACCGTCTTGGGCGAAGGATCCAGGATGTCAAGGAGGCGCTTGTGGATGCGCATCTCGAAATGCTCCCGAGAATCCTTGTCCTTGAACGGACCCTTGATGACCGTGAAGCGATGCTTCTCGGTCGGCAGCGGGATCGGACCCGACAGTTCGGCCTGCGTGCGCTTCACCGTCTCGACGATCTTCTTCGTCGACTGGTCGATGACCTCGTGGTCGTAGGCCTTCAGCCGAATGCGGATCTTCTGTCCTGCAGCCATCAGATACTCACTTGAGAATCTTGGTCACCGAGCCGGCGCCCACGGTACGGCCACCCTCGCGGATGGCGAAACGCAGACCCTCGTCCATGGCGATCGGGTTGATCAGCTCAACGTGCATCTCGGTGTTGTCACCAGGCATGCACATCTCGGTGCCCTCGGGGAGAGTGATGGTGCCGGTGATGTCCGTGGTGCGGAAGTAGAACTGCGGGCGGTAATTCGTGAAGAACGGCTTGTGGCGGCCGCCCTCTTCTTTGGAGAGGACGTACACCTGGGCCTCAAATTCGGTGTGCGGGGTGATGCTTCCGGGAGCGGCGAGCACCTGGCCACGCTGGACCTCTTCCTTGTCGACGCCACGAAGAAGGGCGCCGATGTTGTCGCCGGCCTGACCCTCGTCGAGGAGCTTGCGGAACATCTCGACGCCGGTGCAGGTGGTCTTGCTGGTGTCCTTGATGCCGACGATCTCGATCTCGTCGCCGGTGTGGATGGCGCCCTGCTCAACTTTGCCGGTCACCACGGTGCCACGGCCGGTGATCGAGAAGACATCCTCGATCGGCATAAGGAAGGGCTTATCGAGCTCGCGCTCGGGGGTCGGAACGTACTCGTCGACCTCCGCCATGAGCTCCATGATCTTGCCGGCGAAGTCGGCGTCGCCCTCAAGAGCCTTGAGCGCCGAGACGTGCACAATCGGGGTGTCGTCACCCGGGAAGTCGTACTCGTTGAGGAGCTCACGCACCTCCATCTCGACGAGCTCGAGAAGCTCCTCGTCGTCGACCATGTCGACCTTGTTGAGCGCAACGACGATCTTCGGCACGCCGACCTGACGGGCGAGCAGCACGTGCTCACGGGTCTGGGGCATTGGGCCGTCAGCAGCGGACACCACGAGGATGGCGCCGTCGACCTGGGCCGCACCGGTGATCATGTTCTTGATGTAGTCGGCGTGACCGGGCATGTCGACGTGGGCGTAGTGACGGTTCTCCGTCTCGTACTCCACGTGGGACACGTTGATCGTGATGCCACGCTCGCGCTCTTCAGGCGCGTTGTCGATGTTCTCGAACTCCGTGAACGACGAACCGTCCACGTTGTCAGCGAGCACTTTGGTGATCGCTGCGGTGAGTGTGGTCTTGCCGTGGTCGATGTGGCCCATCGTCCCCACGTTGACGTGGGGCTTGGTCCGCTCGAACGTCTCCTTGGCCATGACGTATTTCCTTGTCTTTGTCTTCGTGAACTGGGGTTAGGAGACGATCACTCGCCGCGGACGCGGGCGACGATCTCTTCCTGAACGTTTGCAGGCGTGGGCTGGTACGAATCAAATTGCATCGTGTACGTAGCCCGCCCCTGCGTGCGTGAACGCAGGTCTGTACTGTATCCGAACATCTCGGAGAGCGGCACGAGTGCATTCACAACCTGGTTCTGGCCGCGCTGCTCGGTGCCTTGCACCTGCCCACGACGAGAGTTCATATCGCCGACGACATCACCGAGGTAGTCGTCGGGGGTGACGACCTCGACGGCCATCATCGGCTCAAGAAGCGTGGGCTTGCACCGGGGGGCGACCTCACGGAACCACGCGTTGCCTGCGATCTTGAAGGCCATCTCCGAGGAGTCGACGTCGTGCGTCTTGCCATCGGTGAGGGTGACCTTGATGTTCACGGTCGGGAAGCCGGCGAGCACACCGTTGCTCATGGCCTCGCGGACACCGTCATCGACCGGCTTGATGTATTCCTTTGGAATGGCACCACCGGAGATCTTTGACTCGAAGGTGTACTCCCCTTCCCCATCGGTGTAGGGCTCGAGGGTCGCCTGGATCACTGCGAACTGACCGGTACCACCGGTCTGCTTCTTGTGGGTGTATTGGTGATCGACGGTCGCCTGGGTGATCGTCTCGCGGTACGCCACCTGCGGCTTGCCGACGGTCGCCTCAACCTTGAACTCGCGCATCATGCGGTCGACGAGCACCTCAAGGTGAAGCTCGCCCATGCCAGCGATGATAGTCTGGGCGGTCTCTTCGTCGGTGCGGACCTGGAAGGTGGGGTCCTCTTCGGCGAGCGCCTGAAGGGCCTTGCCCATCTTCTCTTGGTCGGCCTTGGACTTCGGCTCTACGGCCACGTGGATCACGGGCTCGGGGAAGTCGAGGTTCTCCAGGGTGATCGGCTTGCTGGGATCACACAGGGTGTCGCCGGTGCGAGTGTTCTTGATGCCGATACCGGCGGCTATATCGCCGGTGAAGACGGCGTCCTTGTCGACGCGATCATTGGCGTGCATCTCAAGGATGCGGCCCACCCGCTCCTTGTTGGAGGTTCGGGTGTTGAGCACCTGATCGCCCTTGTCAAGCTTGCCCGAGTACACCCGGAAGTAGGTGAGGCGACCGACGTGGGGATCGGTCATGATCTTGAACGCCAGCGAAGCGAACGGCTCAGAGTCGTCGGCCTTACGCTCATCGGTCTCACCGGTGCGGGGGTTCTCGCCCTGGATCGGTGGGACGTCGAGCGGCGACGGCAGGAAGTCGACGACGGAGTCAAGCAGGGGCTGAACGCCCTTGTTCTTGAACGCAGTGCCGTTGAGGATCGGCACAAGACCGTGATTCAGCGTACCGTTACGCACTGCGGCCTTGATCTCGTCCTCGGTGATCTCTTCGTCCTCGAGCACCTTCATCATGAGGTCCTCGTCGAAGTCGGCGAGCGTGTCGAGCAGCTCCGAGCGGTAAATCTCGGCGTCGTCGACGAGCTCGGCCGGGATGTCAATTTCGTCCCAGCTGGCGCCGAGGTCCTCGCCCTGCCACACAAGCGCCTTCATCTTCACGAGGTCGATGAGGCCGGCGTACTCACTCTCCGCGCCGATCGGCAACTGGAGAACGGCGACGTTCTCGGTGAGGCGCTCCTTGATCGTGTCGAGCACGAAATAGAAGTCGGCGCCGGTGCGGTCCATCTTGTTGACGAAGCACATGCGGGGCACGCTGTAGCGATCGGCCTGACGCCAGACCGTCTCCGTCTGAGGCTCCACACCGGCCACACCGTCGAACACGGCGACAGCACCGTCAAGCACACGAAGCGAGCGCTCCACCTCGACGGTGAAGTCGACGTGGCCTGGGGTGTCGATGATGTTGATGCGGTGGTCGTCCCAGATGCAGTGCGTGGCGGCGGAGGTGATCGTGATGCCACGCTCCTGCTCCTGCTCCATCCAGTCCATCGTGGCGGCGCCGTCGTGGACCTCACCGATCTTGTAGGAACGACCGGTGTAGTAAAGGATGCGCTCGGTGGTGGTGGTCTTACCGGCGTCAATGTGCGCCATAATCCCGATGTTGCGGGTCTTGGCGAGGGGAGTTCGCTTCTCGGCCATGAATCTGGGTCTTCCTCAGGTGGAAATGGGTCGGTGCGGGGACACACCACGACCGGGCCGCTTCAGCTGAAGCTCATTGCCCGGTCGTAGGAAAAGGGTAGTGCTCGTGCAGAGACTTCCGTCGGAGCGCTACCAGCGGTAGTGGGCGAAGGCCTTGTTGGCTTCCGCCATCTTCTGGAGATCTTCACGACGCTTGCACGACGCGCCAATGCCATTGCTGGCGTCGAGAATTTCGTTGGCCATGCGCTCGGCCATCGTGCGCTCACGACGATCACGAGAGAAGCCGACCATCCAACGGATGGCGAGCGTGGTGGCGCGGCGGGGACGGACCTCAACGGGCACCTGGTAGGTCGCGCCACCGACACGGCGGCTGCGAACCTCAAGCTGAGGGCGGACGTTGTCGACCGCGCGCTTCAGGACGGAGACGGGATCATCGCCCGTCTTCTCCTGCACAACGTCAAGGGCGTCGTACATGATGCGCTCGGCGGTGCTGCGCTTGCCGCGCTGCAGGATCTTGTTGACGAACTGGGTGACGAGAACCGACTTGTAGATCGGATCGCCGACGATTTCCCGACGGGTTGCGGGGCCCTTGCGCGGCATGATCAGCCTTCCTTCTTCACGCCGTAGCGGCTGCGGGCCTGCTTACGGTCGCGCACGCCGGAAGTGTCGAGCGTGCCACGGACGATCTTGTAGCGGACACCAGGAAGATCTTTCACTCGGCCGCCGCGCACGAGCACGATCGAGTGCTCCTGCAGGTTGTGGCCCTCACCCGGGATGTACGCTGTGACTTCGGTGCCGGACGTGAGACGTACACGGGCGACCTTGCGAAGCGCCGAGTTCGGCTTCTTCGGGGTGGCTGTGTAGACGCGGGTGCAGACGCCACGACGCTGCGGGGCGCCCTTGAGTGCCGGAGTGGCTTCCTTGCGGCGCTTGGTCTCGCGGCCCTTGCGGACCAGCTGCTGAATAGTGGGCACGGAAATGCTTCCTCGATGAGAGAACGTGAACGAAAGTTGCGAATACGGCCGACACAGCGGTGCCCGCGGCACGCGCGTCAAGGCCAGCGGTAAAGGCTAGGAGCGGAACGAGGGAACCTCAACCCGCGCACCGCGCGAAAACGCGGAACGGCAGGACCCGTGGGCCCCACCGTTCCCGAACTCAAAAAAGAACTAGGCGTCGCTGCTCGGCATGGTGATCACGTCGGCACCCACTTCCGAGCGGCCGGCGAGCCACTCGGAGAGGTCCTGATCGTCTTCGTCGCTCGAGGAGTAGTACTCCATCGGCTCGAAGTCAGGGGCCTCGGTGCGGATGTTGCGGTACTCGTTGATGCCGGTACCGGCCGGAATCAGCTTGCCGATGATGATGTTCTCCTTGAGGCCGTGCAGCGAGTCGCTCTTGGACTCGATGGCGGCTTCGGTGAGCACCCGGGTGGTCTCCTGGAAGGAGGCCGCCGACAGCCACGACTCGGTGGCAAGGCTGGCCTTGGTGATGCCCATGAGCATCGGACGACCCTCGGCGGGCTTCCCACCTTCCTCGACCACACGGCGATTGGTGTCGGTGAACAGCTTGCGGTCGACCTGGTATCCCGGCAAGAAGTCGGTGTCGCCCGGCTCCGAGATCAGGATGCGCTTGGTCATCTGCCGAACGATCAGCTCGATGTGCTTGTCGTGGATCGACACGCCCTGGTCGCGGTACACCTTCTGCACCTCGTTCACGAGGTACTCCTGGGTGGGACGCACGCCCTTGATCTCGAGCAGTTCCTTGGGATCGCGGGCACCCTCGACGACCGCGTCGCCGGCGCGGATCTCCTGACCATCGGTGACCTCGAGACGAGCGCCCGACGGGATCGTGTAGGCGTCCTCGTCGCCGTCGTCGGCGACGATGAGGATCTCACGGCCACGTCCATCGTCCTCACCCACCCGGACCACACCGGAGGTGCGGGCCAGGGTGGCCTTGCCCTTCGGGGTGCGGGCCTCGAACAACTCGACCACGCGGGGCAGGCCGCCAGCGATGTCCTGCGCACCGGCCACACCACCGGTGTGGAAGGTCCGCATCGTGAGCTGGGTACCCGGCTCACCGATCGACTGGGCAGCGATGACGCCGACCGCTTCACCGAGCTCGATGTTGCCGCCAGTGGCGAGCGACATGCCGTAGCTCGCCGAGGCGATGCCGAAGGCGGAGTCGTCGGTCAGCGGCGACAGCACGCGAACTCGGTTGACGGCTTCGTCGTCGCGCAGCGCCTCGAGCTCGTCGTCGCCGATCATCAGGCCACGCTCGTAAGCGGTGCCGTCCGCGAGGGTGACATCATCGGCGAGGACACGGCCGAACAGGCGCGATTCCAGATGCGTGCGCTTGTTGGCGGTGTCGGGCACGACATCGTCAATCCAGATGCCGGGCACAGGGCCGGTGCGATCGAACGGATCTTCCTCGTTGATGATGAGCTCCTGCGCCACGTCGACAAGGCGACGGGTCAGGTAACCGGAGTCCGCCGTACGCAGCGCCGTGTCGACGAGGCCCTTGCGGGCGCCCGGCGTGGCGATGAAGTACTCGAGCATCTTCAGGCCTTCGCGGAAGTTGCTCTTGATGGGACGCGGGATCATGTCACCACGAGGGTTGGCGACGAGGCCACGCATGCCCGCAATCTGGCGGACCTGCATCATGTTTCCTCGAGCACCCGAGTCGACCATCATGTTGACCGGGTTGAACTGCTGGCTCTCGAGGCCTTCCTTCATCCGGTTAGTCACCTCTTCGGTGGCTTCAGACCAGACCTCGACCTCCATCTGACGGCGCTCACCATCGGTGATGATGCCGCGACGAAACTGCTGCTCGATCTTGTCGGCCTGCTTCTCGTGACGGTCGAGGATCTCACCCTTCTCCGCCGGGGTCGCCACGTCGTCGATCGAGACCGTGAGGCCCGACTTCATGGCGTACTGGAAGCACATGTCCTTGATGGCGTCGAGCGCGACCGCCACGACGTTCTTGTCGTAGCCACGGGCCAGCGTGTCGACCAACGTGCCCATCTGCTTCTTGCCGACCTTTTCGTTGACGAACGGGTACTCCGCAGGGAGCGCCTTGTTGAAGAAAGCACGACCGACCGTGGTGGTCTCGTACTGGGCGGCCGCGCCGTTGGCGGGGGTCAGCATGAGCTCGGGCACGCGGTACTGGATCGGGGCGTGGATATCGACGTCGCCGAGTTCGTATGCCGCCGTTATTTCGTCGATGTCACGGAACACACGGCCGGCGCCCTTGGCGTCTTCTACGAGATCGGTGAGGTAGTACGCACCGATGATCATGTCCTGCGTGGGCGTGACCAGCGGGCGGCCGTTGGCCGGGCTGAGCACGTTGTTGGCGCTGAGCATGAGCACACGTGCCTCGGCCTGCGCCTGCTCAAACTCAGTCGCCATATGACGAGATTCACGAACAATTCTGATTCCACGACCACCACCGCCGTAGGCTGCTTTCAACAATACCGGATAGCCAATTTCCTCAGCAGCATTGGCAGCCTCCGATGCATCTGCCAGAAATGGGGTACCCGGAAGCACCGGCACGCCAGTCTTAAAGAGGCGTTGGCGGGCTGCAGACTTATCACCCAACAAGCGAAGTTGCTCTGCCGTCGGACCAACGAATACAAGTCCTTCTGACGTAACGAGATCAGCGAACTCTGCATTTTCGGACAGAAAGCCATAGCCCGGATGAATCGCGTCACAACCACGGCTTTGGGCAGCCGCAACAAACGGGGCACCTTCAAGATAGCTTCGCGCGCTGACACAAACGGTGTCATCCGCGAGCGCCAGATAACGTTGAAGGTCATCGACACGGGAGTGCGCAATGACAACCTCAATGTCCAGTTCCCGACATGCGCGGAGAATACGAACCGCAATCTCGCCCCGGTTCGCAATGAGCAGGCGCTTGATCACAGTGTGTTCTCGTTAACCAGGCGTGCGTCAGGTGAGCGTAAAAATCGGCTGATCAAACTCGACCGCATCCTCGTTTCGAACAAGTACCGCTTCAACGACACCGGCGACCTCAGCTTTGACCTCGTTCATCATCTTCATGGACTCGATGATGCAGAGTATATCGCCTACTTTGACACGGCTACCCACATCAACAAAGGATGGCGATCCTGGGGAGGGCGCACGATAAAACGTACCCACCATGGGTGCTCGAATAACTTCGCCATGGGTGTCTTCTACGGACACCATCGGTGATTCCATCACGACTGACGGAACATGGTCTGGGGACGCTGCAGGAAACTGCGGAGTCATCACGAATGGTGCGTGATGACCCGCTCGACTGATCCTAACTGTATCATCACCTTCACGGACCTCAATCTCGGTAAGATCAGATTCTTCCATAAGTTCGATCAGTTTCTTGATCTTTCGGATATCCATGATGTGCTTCTTCTTCCGTTGGGGGACTCTGCTTGCGATGGGGTCCTTTCTTCATGGAGGACTCTATCAGCCACCGATGTGATCGACCGCCGCAGCCAGGGCGTATTCGTAGCCAGCTGATCCCAGACCGGCGATGGTCCCAATCGCAATATCAGCAAGGTAGGAGTGATGACGAAACGCCTCCCGTGCATGGACGTTCGATAGATGCACTTCGATAAACGGTATCTCGACCCCGAGGAGGGCATCCCTAATAGCGACACTGGTATGTGTAAACGCGGCTGGATTGATCACGATAAACGCAACACCTGATGTTTTTGCATTATGGATCGCATCTACTAGGGTGCCTTCATTGGAAGATTGTGTCGTGGTCAGTTGATGACCTGACTCCGCCGCCAGTGAGCGCAAGCGTTCGTCGATCTCAAAAAGCGTCTCATTGCCATAGAGTTCAGGCTCACGGGTACCCAGCAGATTGAGATTTGGACCATGTAAAACGAGTATTGTGGCCATGGATGCCTCGGTCACGTTTCTCGAAATTCTAAGCGATCACGCGATATTTAGCAGCATATTAAGGGAATTTATCTCAGGTTCGCGAACGACAACAGAGGATTTTAGATGGTCGAGCCTGGTCAGTCTCAGCGTGCGCTTTTGTGGCAAATAGCACAATCCCGATTCCGCACACCCCTGATATTCGACCTCAATAGTCATTTCATCACGATCGGACTCAATCGGTAGCGACACCTCAAGATAATGATGATAGACCTGTACCTTCCCAAAATACTCGTCCTCTCGCTCTTGTCCATCTTCAATACCGGGTTCCCCACTCAAGGGCACGGACGGACGAAAATCCAGTTTGTGTCTGTAAAGGTAGTATCCATCCGCGATCGTCCACCTGAGCAGGATAGTGTTCTCCTGCAGGTCTCCTGTCAGCACAAAGGCCTGGTCCACCGGGAGAAACTCGCTTTCCCCTGACGAGATTGGTGCGGCGGTCACCTGTTGTATCAACGTCAGCAGTATCATTACCAGGACTAACGGGATCATGACACGGGCTCGTTTCCACTGATTCATCAGCGTTACAAGCGCTGAGAGTGTTGCCAAGTTGCTTGGGTTCATGCATCCGATCATTCGCAATCCAGTAAAATCTCATCGATGCCGCATGGTTTGCCCATCAGCGATATTCCTGGTTCAGTGAACGATTTTTTTCGACGGCAAAATCGATCACTTCTTTATGCTGCACCTCCGTGCGCCTCACAATGACTTCCTGTCTCTGGCCGTTGCGCTGTCCTATGTTTATGATCCGCGCATTGCCGATATCTTACTAGTTCTGTGAACCGTTACCTATCAGATTGCCACGGATATAACGCCGCCCTTCAAGTCGATGCTGCGCGCGTGCTCATTTTGGTCTGCGCACTGTCCGGTCTTGCCAGCTGCCAGACCATCGATGATTCAGAAAGCACGACTACCCTACCTTCGGGCACGACTGCTATCCGGTCCACGGCTCAACTGAAGATTGATACACGCCTCGCGATGGATCGCGGTCATCTTGTTGAGCCGTACGAACACAGTGCCACCCAGCTTATCCTCAAAGTTCTGGAAAAAAGCCCCGATGACGAATCGATACTTCTGATGCGATCCGACCTCTCAGAATCAATCATGGCCGTTGCACTCGACTTGATCAGCGATGAAAGACTAATCGCGGCAGGTGAGATGTTGAACCATGCTCGCGTGCTGGACCCTGATCACCCGAACCTGCCGGCAGTCACTCGGAGATTGAAAATCGCCAGTCAGTCAGTGAGCGAAACCCTAAAGATCCATCCTGCTAATCTAAGTGGGCGTTCCTCAACGCTTCGACGCCAACTCAGCATCCTAGGTCAACGCATCGTCGAGGAGAATGCGAAGATCACCATCAGATCAAGCAATGATGCATCCGCCCGATGGATCTACCAGCAACTAAGCCAGGACGTCGCTCGACGTATCTCAGCCACCATGGAATACGGCGCACCCGTGGCGATCATCATCCGCTGGCCTCGGCCCAAGGGTTGAGTGTCTTCCGCATCCCACGCGGATCCTATGGAATTTTCATGTTATCTGCCTTCTACCCCCTTAGAGAGTTCATGCTGCGGCCTCTTTTCGCTAACATCGAAACCAGGGCTGAACCAAAGACCGAACGGAATTGACGATGGAACTGAAAACAAGCGTTTCCGATTTTCTTGAGACCTCGTCGATCATTAGTACTATCGGACGCGCAACCGCGATCACTCTGTCATTGCTTTTAATTTTGATCGGCATTCTGGGATTCATCTGGGATACTGAACCAGGCCTTTTTGATATCGCCGCTATAACAGAGGAACGTACCGCGCCTCTAGGCG
>CAJWHS010000020.1 GCA_913041415.1 uncultured Acidimicrobiaceae bacterium
GGATGACGAAGAAGCTGCCCACCGGCATGAACAGCATCGTGAGGATGATGATCGTCGGTCGTTCGCCGATCGCGTCCTGCAGGAAGGCGGAGAGCATGCCGCCACCGATGCCGCCGATGGCGAACATGAAGAAGGTGATGATCGCCGTGCCCATGCCGCGCAGGCGGTATGGCACCACGCTCTGGATCGACGGCTGGATCATCGCGAACGCAGCGCCGAGGAAGGTCGTGTTGAGGGCGCCGACGGCGGCGAACAGCCACACGTTGGGCATGAAGTACTGGATGGGCACCAACAAGGTGGCGGGGAGCAGCAGCAGGCCGAGGATGCGGAGTGCGCCGTTGGGGTTCTTGCGGAAGGTCTGGTCGAACTTCCGGCCGACCCAGGGCAGGAAGAGGATCAGCAACACGCCGGCCGGTGCGACCGCGAGGCCACGTTCGAGTGCGTCGAGACCGAATTCTTCTTCGAGGAAGAAGCTCTGAATCGATTGGGCGGGGAAGAGCGCGAAGCCGATCGCCGCCATCGCGAGGGTCATGTAGCGGATCGTGTCGATTCGCCAGATGCGAGCGAAGGCGGCCTCGACGGAGATCGGGGCCTCCTCCTTGCGCTCGAGGCCGGTGCCGAGGACGTCCTGCTTCTCCCATTGACCGCGTTCGGGTTCAGGGATGAAGAAGGCGAGGACGCCGAGGATGGCGACGGGGATGCCGAGGATGAAGTAGGCCCAGCGCCAGCCAGCGACGCCGCCGGCGATTGCGGCGATGCCACCGACGAGGATCGGTGAGACAGCGCCGAAGATGCGACCCACGCCGGCGTTGGTGGCGTACATGCGGCCGCGAGTGGCGATCGGATAGGTGTCGGCCAGCAGGGTCGAGTGGACGGTGATCGTGTTGGCCTTGGAGATGCCGGCGAAGAAGCGGGCGACGAACAACATGAAGGCGTTGACCGCGGCGCCGGACAAGAACACGAAGAAGCCGAAGGCGAGGCTGGCAACACCGACGATCGGGCCTCGGCGTATCCGGTCGGCGAGCCACCCCATGGGGCCGGCGCCGAGCACGAAGAACGCCACCGATGCCGTCGAGATGAAGGTGATCGTGCCGTCGGAGACGCCGAAGGTCTCGGCGATATCAGGGCCGAGGATGTTGATCGCGGCCTGCTCGAGTTCGTCGAGGGAGTTGAGCAGCAACAACACGACGAAGGTGAAGAAGCCGCCCTTGCGGAGCCCTTCTTTGAGCGGCATCGCTTCGCTGCCGACACCGGGCAGGAGGTCGTCGGCGAAGATGACGTCGGCCGAGCGTTTGGCCTGATTCGCCTGGCGGGCGGCCTCTGCATCGAGCACTGCGGCGGTGAGCGACGACGCGCTTGTCGAGTCCTCGATATCGCTCACGCGTCCCCCAACGGTGTTTGCAGCGGCTTGGTCCCGCAGGACCCTAGGCGACCGCTCGAAGCGGGACCAGACAAACCTGACGATCCGTCAGGTCACCGGCCGTGATGGCTGTGGAGTCAGCGACGGGGTGGTCCGGCGCTGGTGTGGCGGGTGCCGGGTGGGTCGACCGCCCATGCCGGGCTCTGGCCCCACACACCGTCGTAGACGAAGTGGTCGAGTGGGCGGCGACGGACGGGTCCGTGGTTGCCAGCGGGTTTGCCGAGGGTGACGGTCGCAGCGAGGAAGACCTCGTCGGGGATCTGCAGCAGGGACCGCAGTTGGGTTTCGACGGTGGCGTGCCACATCGTCACGACCCCGCCGTAGCCGAGGCCGCGGGCGGCGAGCAGCAGATTCTGTATCGCAGGGTAGACCGAGGCGCCTTCGGTCGAGGTCGGGTCTCGGTGGCGGATGAGCGTGGGGAGGATGAGGGCGGGCACGTCGCTGAGGCCGTCGACGTAGGTCTCCATGCTGCGGGCCATGCGCGCCTTGGGCGAGTCGTCGGTGATGCCGCTGCCTTCGTCGTAGCCGTCGTTGCGTCGCTTGGCCGACCACAGGCGTTGGGCACCCTCGGCGATCAGCTGTTTCGCCTGGTGAGCGACGTCGCCATCGGTCAACACGATCATGCGGAACTGTTGGCGATTGCTGCCCGTCGGGGCCCGTGACGCTGCGAAGCAGATGTCGCGCAGCACCGATTCCGGCACGGGCGCGTCGGCGTAGCGCCGGATCGATCGCGTTGTCGCGATGCCCTCGAGGAGGCCGATCGAATCGTCGGGGGTCGGAATCTGGTCGAGGCCGTCGGGGGTCGCCATGCCTGGACCCTAGGGGGCGTCGCGCCCCGCACGAATTTCGGAGCGCTGGGCGATCGAGAGCTAGTGTCCGCATCGATGCCGAAGCCGAAGGACACGTTCATCCCGAACACACCCGACGAACTCACTGCCGCCTGGGTGGGTGAGGCGCTGCTCGGGGCCGGGGAGGCGTGCACGGTCGAGGACATCCGCGTCGAGCCGCTCGGCGGTGGTGTGGGCATGACCGGCCAGACCGTCCGGGTTCGGATCGAGGGCGATGGTGCGCCGGCCACTGCCGTCGCCAAGTTCGCGGCGTCGCAGGCCCAGACCCGTGGCATCACGGAGTCATACGACTCCTATGCCCGGGAGATCCGCTTCTATGAGGGGTACGCCGAGCGGGTCCCGGTCCGCACCCCCAGGTACCTCGGCGCCGATTACGACCCCGGCACGCACGGCCAGCCTGGCCCGGTTGTCGTGCGGATTATCGAGTCGCTGCCGGTCAGGGTGAAGCGGTGGATCTCGCGCAACACGGTCAAGTACCTGCGCCCGACCAAGCGCCGCTATGCGCTCCTCATCGAGGATATGGGCGATGCCGGCTCGGTCTACGGGCTCGGCGAACCCCCCGGCGACGACGAGTTGCGCGCTGCGCTCACGGCGCTTGCCGGTGTGCACGCATCGTTCTGGAAGTCACCGGAGCTCGATCAGGACGACGAGACCTTCGTCCAGTTGGTCACCTCCACCCCGACCTTGCTGAGCGATGTCGCCCGCACGGCGGCGTTGTCGGTCGCCGAGGCTCGTTACGACTGGTGCGGTCCGGCCGAGCGTGAGGTGCTCGAGACCGCGACGCATCGCTTTCCCGAGAACATCACATGCGCCAACGAACGCTGGGCGCTTGTGCACGGCGACAGTCGTAGCGACAACTTCATGTTCTCGCCCGACGGTGAGGCGATCATCCTCGACTGGGCGATGGTGTCGCGTGGTCACCCGGGCTTCGATGTCGGCTACCTGCTCAGCAGCTGCCTCGATGCCGACCGCATCGAATCGCTCGGCCCACTCGTCGAGCACTACCTCGGCGCGCTCACCGGCCTCGGGGTCGACTTCGACCCAGCTGAACTCCGGCGTGGCGTCGACGCAGCGTACGAAATCAACGCGGTGCTCCAGTTGCTGACCCTCACGGTCTTCGAGGGGCAAGGCGACAACACCGGCTCGGAGATGGCCGATCTGTGGTTGCCTCGCGTTGCTGCCGGACTCACCCATTCCTGGTAGCCCGACCCGACCTCAGGTCATCTTGGGCATGCCGTGGTGCGGGGGAACCTCGAGGCGGCTGATGGCGTCGGCTCGGCGATGCAGCAGATCGACGGTGTCGCGGAGGTCGTTGGTGATGATGTAGGTGCGGGCGACAGTGCTGTTGACGACCATGTCGCCTTGGGCGTCGAGGTCGGCTTCCTTCACGTCGCGACCCGACCGCTCAAGGAGGGCCTTCATCTCTTCGAACGACAGACTCTTGCGTCCGGTGCCCTCACCAATTCGCTGGAGGTGTTCGGGGCGGTTGCGTTGGGCGGTGAAGAGGCCGGTGCGCTGGAGACCGCCGGCGGGGTAGAAGACTGATGCTCGCAGCTGGGTGCCTTCGGATTCGAGGTTGTGGTGCAGTGCTTCGGTGAAGCAGCTGACGGCTGCTTTCGACGCGGCGTAGACCGATGCCGTGGGCACCGGGGCGAAACCGCCGTCGCCCGATGACGTATTGACGACCTGACCGGGATGGCCGCCGTCGATCATGCGGGGCACGAATTCTGAGGTGCAGATGGCCGTGCCGAAGACGTTCACGCCGAAGCACCAGCGCCAGTCGTTGGGTTCTTGCTGCCACGGCTTGCCGCCACCGCCGGAGGTGACGCCGGCGTTGTTGTAGAGGAGGTTGACCTTGCCGTGGCGCTCGTAGACGACGTCGGCGAGGGCCTTGACCGATGCTTCGTCGGTGATGTCGGTGCGGATGCCGGTGACGTCGCCGAGAGCGCTTATTTCGGCGACGGTCTCGTCGATCGCCGACTGTTCGATGTCGGCGATGACGACCTTTGCCCTGTGGCGCAGTAGCGCGCCGACGATGCCTTTGCCGATGCCCGATGCGCCGCCGGTGACGACGGCGACCGAGTCGCTGATGACGATGTCCTGAAGGGCGGTGGTCTGGTCCTGGGTCTGCTCGCTCATGCGACGACCTCCTCACGTTGGTTGAGTGGGTTCATGCCCGGGCAGCCCTTGGCTCGCTCTGGGATCTGCGAGTAGTCGATCGGGTTGGCGACCTGCGCCTTGGTGGGGCAGAACTGTTCGGCGAGCGGGAGAAGCGCTTCGAGATCAAAGCCGTAGACCTTTGCGGCGTTCGCGGTGAGCATCTGCGTGGTCTCCTCCACCGTGTAGTTGGCGAAGGTGAGGCGGAGGTGTTTCTCTGTGTGGGGGTGGCTGCCTTCGATGTGGGGGTAATCGCTGCCCCACATCACCTTGTGGGTACCGACCGATCTGGCGATGTCGGTCTCGGACGGCCGCAGGAACGAGGCCCCGATGTGGCACTGGCGGTCGAAGTATTCGCTCGGCGTCAGCGACATCTGGGCGACGGCCTGGCCGCCGAAGATCGACTCCGAGCCGTAGCGGCTGTACTTCATGCGGTGGTGGAAGCTGTCGAGCTTCGCGAGCGTGTCGGGCACCCAGGCGGTGCCGGTTTCGGTGATGACGTAGTCGAGTTTGGGGTGGCGTTCGAACACGCCGGAGAACATCAGGTGCCACAGCGCGCGCTGGGTCCACCACTGGACCTCGAGCATGAACATGGCGAGCGAGGCGGGGAAGTGGTTGCCGAAGTTTGGTGACGCGCCACCGGCGTGGTGGTTGAGCGGCATGCCGTGGGCGGCGGCTGCAGCCCAGATGGGCTCGTAGCTGTTCGAGTAAAGCGGTTCGAAGGGGGAGTCGGGTGGCGCTCCCGGCACCAGCACGCCGCCGGTGAGGCCCTGTTCGGCGGCCCATTCGATCTCGGCGACCGAGCTCTCCACGTCACCCAGGAAGATCTGAAAGACCCCGGCGCGGCGGGTGGGGGCCTCGCTCACGAAGTCGGTGAGCCAGCGGTTGTGGGCCCGTAGCCCGGCCCAGCGGTACTCGAAGTTGTCGGCGTAGGCCGGTGCCTCGAAGCTGCTCGCCGCCGGCGGCGCGAACGGAGGCTGGGTGTTCGGGAACAGCACGGTGGCGACGACGCCGTCTTGTTCCTGCTCACGGAGACGGCGTTCGCTCGACCAGTTGCGGTCACCGAACTCGTCGGGGTCGCCATCGACGCCGACCTCGAGCGGCGAGCGCTTCATGTCTTTGTACATCGCCTTTTGGCGGGCGACACCGGCTTCGATGTCGTCGGCCCAGGCGTCGAAGTCGGCGTGGTATTTCGTCTCGAGGTACTGCTTGTAGTCGCGCACGCTGGCGCCGCAGTGGGCGTCGGCGGAGACAACGATGTGGTGATCGGTTTCGGGAAGCGCAGGGTTCGTCACCCTGGCATGGTCCCCGGATCGTCAGGGCGCGGTCAAAACCGCGGAGTCGCGTTGGTCGAGTTCGCCTGCGGTGGGAGCGGCTGTGGCGTCGTCGGTGGGGGCGAGTCGGGTGGCCTTCACGATGGTGATCGCGTCGCGGTCACCGCTCTCGATGCAGGCGGCGAGGCACTGGATCCGTTCGCTTGCGGTCGTCTGGTGGAACATCGGGAAGATGGCGTGCACGAGGGCGCACATGCCGGCACCGATGGTCTGCCGTGCGAACCCGACCGCGACCCTCATGTGCTGGAAGTAGCTCTCGCCGGCGCTGTGGGGGTGGCGGGTGAACGGGTTCGTAACGGCCATGTCGTCACCATACGAAATGCCGCCTGCACGTTCTGTGCGAATTTTCGTAGTATCGGGGATATGTGTGAAAGAATCATTTAAAAGACCCGAGTTAAGAGAGAAAATCATTGAATCTGGACGAGATCGATCGGGAAATCGTGCGTCTTCTGCAGGCGGATGCGTCGCTCACGGCTCGTGAGCTCGCCGAGCATGTCGGCCTCACGGCCACGCCTGTCTGGCGGCGGGTGCAGATCCTCGAGACCGCCGGTGTGATCACCGGTCGGGTCGCGCTGATCGATCCCGAGGCACTCGGGCTCGGTGTGACCGTGATGGTCCACGTGCGCACGAACGATCACAGTGCGGCTTGGCTCGACCGTTTCGCTGCGGCGATCGAGGACCTGCCCGAGATCATCGAGGCGTACCGGATCTCCGGCGAGATCGACTACACGCTCAAGGTTGTGGTGCCCTCAATCGATGCCTATGACGACTTCTACCGGCGCCTGATCGGCAAGGTCGAGCTGTACGACGTGCGATCGGTCTTCGTCATGGAGGAGATCAAGCGCACCACCGCCCTGCCCCTGCATTTTCTTCCCGGAACCGGCTCCTGATCTAGGTTCGGGCCATGTCGAGCAGGCCGCCGAGGAGGTCGATGTGAGTGCGTTGACGAAGCCGGGGGAGTGGACCTACGGGATCCAGCTCCCGATCCAGACCTTGACCCGCACCCTCGTCGACGAGTGGGAGGATGCGGCAACCGTCGACGATCTCGTCGCGATCACCAAGGCCGCCGACCAGCTCGGCTACGGCTTCGTCGGCGTGTGCGACCACGTCGCCATCCCCGACAACGACTACGCGTCGAAGATGACCACGACGTGGTACGACACAATCTCGACCCTGTCGTACCTCGCTGCCCACACGCAGCACACGCATCTGTTGTCCGTCGTATGGATCGCGGCGTACCGCCATCCGCTGCAGACGGCGAAGGCGTTCGGCACCCTCGATCATCTCTCCGGTGGGCGGGCGATCCTGGGGGTTGGTGCCGGGCACGTGGAGGCGGAGTTCGATGCCCTCGGCATCGACTTCCGTACCCGGGGCAAGCAGCTCGACGAGACGCTCGAGGCCGTTCGCGGTGCGTTCGCCGACACCTATGTCAGCCATGAGGGCGAGTTCTTCTCGTACGCCGATGTTGGTGTGTCACCGCAGCCCCAGAGCGAGCTGCCGATCTGGATCGGCGGGGCGGGCAAGGCGGCGTGGAAACGCACCGGTCGCATCGGCGACGGCTACATCCCGATGGGTCTGCCGAAGGAGCAGTACCCCGAGGCCATTGCGATCATGCGAGAGGCGGCGGTCGCCGCTGGGCGCCCCGAGGATGTTCCGCTCGATGTCGGCTACATGACCCCGTGGGGGTACGTCCTCGGCGACCCGCCCGAGGGCATCGGGATGCACTGGCTGCAGGGCGGCACCGAGGGTCTCGCCGAGGACATCCGGGCTGCTCGCGAGCTGGGCTGCAATGTGGTGCACCTGAAGTTCCGGGCCCGCGACGCTCAGGAGTACGCCGACAGCCTCGCCGCGTTCAGCGAGATCGTCGTGCCGTTGGTGAACGAGGGCTGACCGCCGACACCTTGATCGCCCGATCGTTGGGATCGTGGCAGGTCAGTCTTTGAAGTCGGGAGCTCGGCCTTCGGCGCGGGCCCGGGTCGCCTCCTGGAAGTTCTGGGTGGTGAGCCGCACATAGAGCTGGGTGTGGCTTTCGAGTTCGATCGCGGCGGCGAGGCTTGCCGTCTCGAGTCCAGACCACATCATCTTCTTGGTGAGCGACACGCCTTGGGTGCTCCAGCCGTTGATCCGATCGGCGAGATCGAGCGCAGCGTCGAGGAGTTCGTCGTCGGGCACGACTCGGGAGACCAGTCCGATGCGGTCGGCTTCCTCAGCGTCGAGATCGCGGCCCGACAGCATGAACTCGAACGCGTGCGTCGAGCCGACGGCTCGGGGAAGAAGGAACGACAGGCCAAGTTCGGTCGCGGTGAGACCGTTGTTGATGCCGGCGGCCCGGAAGTAGGCGGATTTGCCGGCGAGCCGGATGTCGGCCCCGAGCGTGAGGCACATGCCGCCGCCGATGGCGGCGCCGTTGATGGCGGCGATGATCGGTTTGTTCATCCGACGCATGCGAGGCACGAGATCGGCGAGGGTCGCCATCGCCTTGGTGGCGATGCCGCTCAGGCCGAGTCCGTCGATGTTGGGTGGCGGCATGGTGTCGCGGGTGTCGGCGCCGGAGCAGAAGCCGCTCCCGGTCCCGGTGAGCACGACGCACGTGATGTCGTTGTCGGCGTCGAGCTCGTCGAACACGTCGGCGAGCGGCACCATCAGCTCAAACGCCATCGAGTTCATCCGCTCGGGTCGGTTCATCCGGATGACCGCAGTGCCGGGGCGGGGGCGCTCGACGAGAACGACCGGTTCGCTGGGCTCGTCGGTCTGGGAATGGATGTCGGGATCGCTCATCCACGTAGTGTCACGCACATGGCCGGGCTTGAGGGAATCTCGATCGTCGACACGATGATTGGATTCGCGGCGCCGTTGGGGGTCGATCGGGAGATCCCGCAGGTCAAGTCGGCGCATCGCGGCTCGGCGCACACGGCCGACTACATATTCACCGAGGTGCCCGATGACGATCCCGACGATCCGATCACGGCGACGCTGACGGAGATGGATCGCCACGGTGTCGGTGTCGGGCTGGTCAACACGGGCCGTCCGGAGGCGGTCGAAGCGGCCCGCCGCCACCCGGACCGGTTTGTGCTCGAGACGCACGTCGGTCAGATGGGGCGTCCCGTCGACATCGTGGGCGAGGTCCGGCGGATCCGGGCCGAGCACGCCGAGTACGGCACTCGTGCGGTGTCGTTCTTTCCGGTCGGTCCGGTGCCGCAGTTGCCGGTCGATGCGGCGACGTGGTACCCGATCTATGCGACGTGCGTGGAGCTCGGTCTTACCGTCTTCGTCAATGCCGGGGTGCCGGGCCCGCGGGTGCCGATGGCGGCGCAGCGGGTCGAGGGTTTCGATCGTGTCTGTTACGACTTCCCCGAACTCGTCATCGTCATGCGGCATGGCGCTGAGCCGTGGACCGATCTGGCGGTGAAGCTGATGCTGAAGTGGCCGGGGCTCCACTATTCGACCTCGGCCTTCGCGCCTCGCCACTACCCGTCGGCCATTGTCGACTATGCCAACACTCGTGGAGTCGAGAAGGTCCTGTACGGCGGGTATTTCCCGATGGCGTTGAGCCTCGAACGCATCGTCGCCGAGCTTGCCAATCTGCCGTTGCGTGACCATGTGTGGGAGCCGTTCCTGGCCGGCAATGCCCGACGCGTCCTTGGTCTCGCTTCGCCACTTTCCTGACCGACACGACGGCAGTACGCTCGCTGAGCGTGACCGGGCAGCGCATCATCGATCCTCACGTCCATCTCTGGGATCCACGGACCACGCCGCGGCAGATCACCCCGCTGGTGAAACTGCTCGGCCGGTTCCCGAACGTGCTCGAACGGGTCGGTCGGGCGTTGACCCCGACCCCGCTCGTCGAGTTCGTCGGCGACACCCAGTACGTCATGAACGCCCACCTGCTCGAGGATTTCCGGGCCGATGTCGGTCATCATCAGGTGGAGGGGATCGTGCACGTCGAGGCCGGTTGGACAGCCCGAGGCACGCTCGGCCCGGTCGGCGAGACCCAGTGGCTCGACCGTCTCTCCGAGCCCCCGCTGGGGATCGTCGCCCATGCGGTCGTCGACGATCCGGCGGCGCTTGAGGCGCAGCTCGACGGCCACTCGATCGCCAGCGGCCGCCTGCGTGGCGTGCGGGACATTCTCTCTGCCCACCCCGACAAGCGTGTCCACACCTGGACCGATCCGAGCCGGATTGGCAGCGATGCGCTTCGTGTCGGGCTCGGCACGCTCGCCGAGCGAGGACTCACCTTCGAGGCATGGTGCTACTCGAACCAGCTCGGCGAACTCGCCCGCCTTGCCGACGATGTGCCGATGACCACCATGGTACTCGACCACATGGGCACACCCGTCGGCCTCGTCGGCCCCCACGGGGGACAGGGTGAGACGGAGGCCGACCGGGCGCGAATCCTCGACGACTGGCACGCCGGCCTCGTTGCGGTCGCCGAGCATCGGAACGTGCACTGCAAGCTGTCAGGGCTGCTGATGCCGATCTGTGGTTTCGGGTTCCACGAACGCGACACCAAACCCTCGGTCGGTGAAGTTGTCGATGCGCTAGGCCCTCATGTGCTTTTCGGGATCGAGACGTTCGGTGCCGAACGCTGCATGTTCGCCAGCAACTTCCCGATGGACAAGGTGTCCGTCGACTACGACGTGCTCTGGGATGCGTTCCTGCAGATCATCGCCAACGCCGGTCTCGACGCCGCCCAACAGGCCGCACTGCTCGCCGGCAACGCCGCTGCGTTCTACCGGCTCGAGGAGCGCTGAACGGGCCAGCGGCCGTGTCGCTGTAGCTCAGCCGGCCTTGAGTTCGTCCATCACGGAGCGGTACGCCGTGATGTCGCCCTGGCCGGGTGCGTAGAACGAGATGCGGTCGACGACATCGCCGTAACGGGCCTTGAGCCCCGGCGCGATCTCGTGTGGTTCGCCGACCACGGCGAAGGTGTCGAGCACTTCGTCGTTGATCAGATCGCCCATGCCGACCCAGTCGCCCTGCTTCGACAAGGTGTTGAGCCGCGGCTGGAGATCTTCCCAGCCGTGGCACTCGAAGACCTTGGCGTAGGCCGGGGTCGAGCCGTAGAAGGCGATCTGTTGCTTGGTGGCCGCCATCGCGGCGTCGAACTCCAGCTCGTTGTTGCCGGACACGACGAAGAACGGGCCGGAGATCATGAAGTCGTCCATCGACTTGCCGGCCCGCTCGCGCCCCTCGGCCAGGTTCGGCAGGGTGACTTCACGCAGGTACTTCTCGGTCGTGAAGCCGTGGCAGATGAAGCCGTCGCAGACCTCCCCGGCGGTGCGAGTCATGAGTTCGCCGACTCCGGCGAGCCAGATGTTCGGGCGACCGAAGTCGCCGAGGTCGCTCTCGTCGGGCGTGAAGAACGGGGTCATCAGGGTGTGGGTGTAGAACTCACCGCGGAACTGCAGCGGTTCGCCGTGCTCCCATGTGTCCCAGATGGCGCTGATGGCCGAGATCATCTCTTTCGCCCGGGCTGCGGGCTTGCTCCACTCCATGGAGAACCGCTTGGTGATGTGCGGCTTGATCTGGGTGCCGAGGCCGAGGTTGAAGCGGCCCTTGCTGAGCGCCTGGAGATCCCAGCCAAGGTTCGCGAGCAGCATCGGGTTTCGGGCGAAGGCGACAGCGATCGATGTGCCGAGTTCGAGCGTTTCGGTGTGTTCGGCGGCGAGCACCAAGGGCAGGAACGGATCGTGGCTCGTCTCGGCCGTCCAGACGCCGTCGTAGCCGGCCGCTTCCTGGGCCTTGGCGTTGACGACGATCTTGTCGATGTCGGGGCTTAGTCCGAGACCTCCGTCGACCTTCATGATGCCTGCTCGCTTTCTGCCGGTTGGGCGGTGGGGGCGTGGTGACCGGGGCCTGCCCAATGGTGCGGGTCTAGCACTCGGACCGGTGCCGTTCCTAGCCGTCAGGCAGCGTTCACCTCATCGTCTCCGTGAGGCCACCGAGACCGCACGAGGCCTCGTTATGTTCGCCAGTGCGGGTCGACACCAAGCGGGCCGCGGATAAAACAGAACCCCCCCGCCCCACCGCCCGGCAAGGTCACCGCAGTTGTTGGTCCCCTCGCTGGGCGGTGACGCGTCGAAGATCGGGGGCGTGGTCGCGGTGGCGGTTGGATCGCCAGAACTCCTTCGCCAGCCACATACCGGCGACGACGAACACGATCATGGCGATGGCGGCGGCCGTGTAGGAGGTAGTGCGTCCCGAGCCTTCGTAGATCGTGCCGATGGCACCGGCGGTGAGGCCACCGGCGAGGGCCTGGGCTGCGCCGATGAGTCCTTGGGCGCCGGCCTGGCGTTCTTCGGGCACGGCCATGGCGACGGCAACACCCGACGCAGAGATCGAAAGGGCATCGGTCAGGGCGTGGCCCATGGTGAAGGCGAAGATCCAGTTGCCGTCGGGCAGCTGACCGTACATGAACATGAAGAAGGCGCCGGCGAGCAGGCCGGCGCCGCCAATCCGGAACGGACCGTAGTTCTGGGCGAGGCGTCCGCTGGTCGGGCCGAGCATGATCAACGGGATCGCGAACAAGGTGATGCCGAGGTTGGCAATCCAGTCGGCAGTGCCGAGGTCGTCGTGCACGACGTCCCACAGGGCGTCGAAGGCGCCGATCATCAAGAACACACCGGCGGCGAGGACGACAGCGCCGGCGACGACTCGGTTGGTGAGCAGATCGACGGCGAGGCGTTGGGGCGTGTTGGTGGTGGCCACCGTTTCCTCGACGGGCACCGTTCGGCTGATCACCAGCAGGATCGCGGTCGCCGTCGAGACGACCAGGAACGGCGCTGCGAGTCCGTACGGGCCGACGAGCACGGCCGAGATCGCAGGACCCATCGCGAACCCGAAGACGTCGGCGCTTAGGAGGCGGCCGAGGTTGGCGCCGAGGTTTTCGCTGTCGGTGAGGATCACGACGCGGCGGATTGCCGGTAGCGATCCGCCGATGCCGATGCCGGAGATGATGCGGCCGAGCATCAGGATCGACAGGCTTTCGCCGAACGCCATCAACAAGAGTCCCGCGATGTTGATGGCAACGCCGGCGACGATCACGCGCCGGGCGTAGCCGCGATCGGCGATCGGTGCGACCAGGGTCTGGGAGAAGAAGGCGGCTATGAAGCCGGCACCGATCAGCCACCCGATCGCGGTTTCGCTGATGCCGTAGGTCTCGCGGTAGTCGGCGACGATCGTGAAGAGGACGCCGTAGCCGGAGGCAAGCGCCGCCGACAGACCGGCGAAGATCCAGAGAGCGGCGGAGGGCGAACGCATCGTCGGGAGCGTACGGTCTCGGATTCTCGACGCGTTAGAGCTCAGGCGTCCTAAGCGGACTCTGCTCTGTTGACTCGCCGAAATGTTGCTTCTGAGCGGTTGTTCCTCGGCCCGACCCGGCGAAAGTTGAACCTGCGATGCTGCGTCGCTTGTGCAGGACGCAGGGCTACAGTCCGCGCCATGCCGCTGCCTGACTTTGCCGCCGACCATCGACTCATCCCGAGGATTGCGCAAGTCCTTCCATTGTTGAGTTCCGAGGAGGCTCCTGCGCCGTTCACGAGCCGTGAGCAGGCGCTGGCCATGTCACTCACCCCGGAGACTGTCGCCCGCCGTGAGCTCGTGACGGCCGCTACCGAAGCGATCGATTCCGACAAGGTCGTGCCGTTCGCCGGTACGTCGACGGAGACGATCACGTTCGAGTCGTCGCCTGATGGCAACGTCATTCCGTGCCACGTCACTCGGCCCGACGGGGCGAAGGCAGCGCCGTGCGTGATCTATCTCCATGGTGGCGGCATGGCGAATTTGGCGGCGTTTGACGGTAACTATCGAGCGTTCAATCGGATGATGGCCCATGAGGGCGCGGTGGTGATCGCCGTCGATTTCCGTAACTCGATCGTGGCGTCGGCATCGGGGGAGATCGGCGAGTTCCCGGCTGGTCTGGACGATTGTGTATCGGCGGTTCGTTGGGTCCACGCCAACGCCGAGTCGCTCGGAATCGACCCGGCCCGCGTCGTGATCGCCGGCGAGAGCGGTGGTGGCAATCTCACGTTGGCCACCGGGATGCGGCTGCTGAGCGATGGCGACATCGATCTGGTCGCCGGGCTCTACGCGTTATGCCCGTACATCGCGCTCGATCGAGATGGCGAGACCTTCCCGTCAGCGGTCGAGTTCGACGGGTACTTCCTGCGGGTGCTCGGGGATTGGGGCCGCTACTCCTATGGCGTTGCGGCGGCCGACGCAAAGGATCCGTTGGCATGGCCGATCTTCGCCGGCACCGACGATGTCGCAGGACTGCCGCCGACCGTCATCCGCGTCAACGAGTGCGATCCGTTGCGCGATGAGGGCATCGCGTTCTTCCGGACGCTGCTCGCCGCCGGCGTCGCGGCTCGTTGCGACACTGTCATGGGCACCATGCACGCCGTCGAGGCGATCCCGAACGTTTGCCCGGAGATCTCACGGGCCGCAGCCCGCGACATCGTCGGTCACGTAGGCTGATCGAATTCTTGTCGAGTTCAGCCGTCGAGATTGGCGAGCACCGCGAGATCTTCGATCGGGCCGCTTGGGATGTGGATCCAGCCTTCGCGGGCGGCCTGTGCCTTGTCGCTTTCTACCGGTGCGTGGGTGCGACCGTCGGCGGCGAGCCCAACGATCGCCGCGCACAGCACGGCGTCAAGATCATCATCGCTCGTAACCATCTGTTCGGTGAACCTGCCGAGATCGAGACGGCGGCCGAGCGCGGCGACGATCGCTGCACGTTCCGGCCGGCTGTCGGTGCGTTTGTAGCTGCGGTCGACGAGAGTCCACGCTGCGACGGCGCCGCCTGGATACGTCTCGTACACGCCGGCGCTGCCGGATCGATCGGCGCCTGCCCCGGCAAGACGTTCGAGCAGTCGGATTGCCCGAAGCGCGACTACGCCGATGCGGTCGGTCGAGACGCTGAGCGGCCGCTTCCCGCTTTGCTCAGCGACGATTTGGTCGGTGCGGCGGAGCTGGAGATCCTTCGGGGTCGCCGGCGGGGGTGATTCGCCTCGGTGGTGTGCGGTGACGACGTCGACGAACGCATCCGGCCAGCCGAGCGGGGCGTCGATACCTACGACCTCACAGTCGGCAGCAAGCCCGACGATCGCGTCGTCGTCCGCCTCGCTCGCCAGGTAAACGAGCGTCGTGCCGTCGAGCACGGCGACCGACGTGTTCTTCGGTTGGGAGGCGAGGTCGACACCGAGCAGCCGCATACGCAGATCATGAACCCTTGGACAGGTCGAACGCACGATCGGAGCTGAATGGGCGGCATTTGTGCCGTGTCCATCGATTCGGATTGCAGCTCTGCGAGAGGGTTGCACCGGGTGAGATCCCAACAGCCGTCTGCGCAGATCATGATCCCTCGGGCAAGACTGCCGCCATGAGCGAACTGTGGGACGACATCGACCCGGACGACACGTCGCCGATCTGCCCGGAATGCGGCGTGAGCGCCCTGCCACCCGAAGCGATGGGAGAGCCGTCGATGTGCGAAAACCCGAACTGCTCCACCTTCGGCGAACCGATCTGACCGGATTCCGGCAGACTGCCACGTGCCTTCCCTCGAGGTCAGCCATCGCAGCACCGTCACGCCCGACCAGATCGACGATCTCGGCCACATGAACGTCCGGTACTACGGCATCAACGCGTCAGCCGGCACGAAGACCGTCTGCGAACGCCTCGGCATCGGCCGACCCCCGATGCGCAGCAGCTACACCCGCCACCACCACGAACAGATGAAAGGCGCCAACCTCGTCGTCCGCAGCGCCGTCATCCCCGGCGGAAAACGGCTCCGGATCTACCACGAACTCCGCAACAACGCCGATGACGACCTCGCCGCCACCTTCGTGCACGAACTCGACGGTCCCGCCATCGACGCACCGGCATTCGAACTGCCCGCCCACGGCACCCCCCGCAGCCTCAGCCTCATTACCGACGCGCTCGCGTCCGCTCCCGTCATCGAACAACTCCACGACCTCGGCCTTGCGATGCGCAAGCCTCGATCGGTCGACACCGACGACACACAAGGCGCTGACACCGTGCCGCCTGCGAACTTCGCCACCCTCGTGTGGGGTGGTGTGCCGTTCGAAGAACACGATTGGGTGCGCACCCTGCCCAACGGCGACCGGTACGCCTACGCCGTCATGGAACAGCGGACCTGGATCTGCCCCGGACCGGTCACGCTCGGGACCAACATCCAGAGCTTCCGGGCATCACTCGAGCTAAGGGAGAAGGTCGGACGATCGATCGCCTGGTGCTTCGACACCGACACCGGCGAACCGCTCATTGCGTCCGAAGCGGTCGACCTGTGCCTCAACCTCACCCAGCGGCGAGCGATCGCGATCCCTGCCGAGTCTCGCTCCGACGCCGACCCCGACTCCCACCCGGAGCTTGCGCCCCGCTGATCATGCCGTCATGTCGGCAGCGGTCCGGTGGCGTAGCGTCACGGACGTGCCCGAACGCGAGCCCTCCAAGGCCGAACGCAAGAAAGCCCGTCGCAAGCAGCGAGCCGCATCCGAACGTGCCGGCGCCCAGGCCCTCGACGTGCTCGCCGACGTTGCCGTCGACGAGGCGCTCGAGGTCGTTGCTCGGGTCACCGCCGACGGCGAGCTCGGCCTCTCGACCGAGGTGACCACCCTCGAAGCTGCCCGCTACTGCCTGAAACGTATCAATGACGCGCTGCGCATGGACGAGTGGCTCGACGAGGTCGAGGTCTGGGTGTGGGATGCCCACACGTCCGTGCGTCGACCGATCACTCCCGGGGGTGAAACGCACGGTGTCGAACTACGGATCGAACCCCGCCTCAGCTGAGCGAAGGCTCAGGCGATGTTCCAGGGTTCGTCGAGCTCCCAGGGCTCGGGCGTGTAGGGCTCCTTATCCTCTGGCACCCGAGGCTCGGCCAGCCATTTCGATGCGAGCACGCCGGCGAGCAGACCGAACAGATGGCCCTCCCAGGAGATCTGCGGCTGCGGGATCACCCCGGCGATCAGGCTCGAGTAGAAACCGAGCGCGATAAGCGCAGCGCCGAGCGTCCGGACCCGCCGCTCGAACACCGCTGCGCCAAGGATCGTGCCGAAGTAGCCGAAGACGACCCCGCTGGCGCCGACGTGCAGGCCGGACCCACCGAGCAGCCAGGTCGCGCCGCCACCGATCACGATCGTGATGGCGGTGATCCAAGCCCAGTACCGCATGCCTCGCACGGCGACGAGCCCGCCGAGAGCCAGGAAGGGAACCGTGTTCGACGCGAGGTGGCCGAAATTGGTGTGCAGGAACGACGCCCACATGATCCCGTCGAGGCCCTCGACGTCGCGCGGTCGCAGGCCATGGCGCTGGAGGCGATCTTCGAGGGCGACGCTGTCGACAAGCTCGATCATCCACATCAGCAGGACCCAGCTGACCAGCAGCCCGACGGGCGTCCACACGAGACGTGCCAACGAGGGGCGGGAATCGGTGGGGGAGGTCATCGCCTCATGCTACGACTCGTCGGGCGTTGGATTCCGGCGGACCCCGCCCCTTATCACCGAGTCATTCAATATTGAAATACTGCAGCCTACGGATACGTTGGCAGGCGCATGAGCACCGAAACCGTGTCCCCCGTGCTAGAGACGTTTCCGTTAGGTGCCCAGTGGCCGACGATCGACCCCTTCTTGTTCGTCGCCCATCACCGAGACGACTACCCCGAAGGCATGGACGACCTCGGTCCGGCCCCGGAGAAGCTCGCCGGGCGCTCCATGGGTCACGACTTTTCCGAACAGGACGGCTGGTCGATGTATCACGGCAGCCGGGTGCCGGGCTTCCCCCAGCATCCGCACCGCGGCTTCGAGACCATCACCTATGTACGCCACGGCCTGATCGATCACGCCGACTCGATGGGGGCCACCGCCCGCTTCGGCGACGGTGACACCCAGTGGATGACCGCCGGCAAGGGCGTGCAGCACTGCGAGATGTTTCCGCTGGTCAACGGGGACTCCGGCAACCTCGGTGAGCTCTTCCAGATCTGGTTGAACCTTCCGGCTGCCGACAAGATGGTCGACCCCTACTTCACGATGCTCTGGAACGAGCGCACACCGAAGGTTCGCATCGCCGACGACGCTGGGACCACCACCGAGATCATCCTCATCGCTGGGAGCCTCGGTGAGACCGCCGGCCCGACGCCGCCCCCCAACTCGTGGGCCTCGAAGCCCGACGCCGACCTCGCCGTGTGGCACATCCGCATCGAGGCCGGTGGCCGCTGGACGCTGCCGCAGGCCAAGAACGCCGAGACGCTCCGAGTGCTCTACGCCTTCGAGGGCTCCAGCGTGCAGATTGGCACCGCCGGCCCGATCGCCGCCCACACCGGTGCAGCAATTGTGTCCGACCGTGATCTCGAACTCGTCGCCGGCGACGGCGGCGTCGAGATGATGCTGCTGCAAGGCCGCCCGATCGGCGAACCCGTCGCCCAGCACGGCCCGTTCGTCATGAACACCCGGGCTGAGATCGTGCAAGCCTTCGAGGACTACCGGCGCACCGAGTTCGGGGGCTGGCCCTGGCCGAGTCCCGACCCGAACCACGGCACCGATGCTGGCCGCTTCGCGATCCACGCAGACGGCCGCCGCGAAGATCCAGCCTGATGCCCCCACGCACTGAACCGTTGTTGTCGCACACTTGTGAGACACCACCCCACCGGTGTCTCACAAGTGTGCGACAAATGAGGCGAGCTTTCGGGCGAAGCTTCGGCGCTACGGATCGATGGAGTCGGCGACGAGGTCGGCGAACGCCGTCATCGCGCTGGCGGTGAGCGGGCCGGACGCCATCGAGCGATCGTCGATGCGATCGATCGGCATCACGTCGCGGGTCGACGACGTGAGAAACGCCTCAGTGGTCGTCTGCAGGATCTCGACCGGGACATCCAGCTCATCCACCGCCATCGACTCGACCACGAGTGCTCGGGTGACGCCAGCAAGACAACCGCTGCCGAGCGGCGGCGTGACGAGCCGGCCCTCATGCTCGACGAAGATGTTCGTCCCGGTGCCTTCGCACAGGTTGCCGATCGTGTTGGCGAAGATCGCCTCCGATGCACCGCGCGCCGCGGCATGGGCGAGGGCCACCACGTTCTCGGCGTAACTCGTCGACTTGATTCCTGCCAGCGCGCCGCGTTCGTTGCGGGGCCACGGCACCGTCATGATGGCAGCGGACGGCGGCCAGCCACGCGACGGACTCGACCCGATGATCACCGACGGAGCCGAGTCACCACGGCCCGAACCCAACGGGCCCAGACCTGCGGTGACGGTGAGACGCAGCACGTGATGCTCCGGGTTGGCGTCGGCCACCATCTGAGCTGCCTCCCGGAGCGCCTCGTCGGTCAGCGCCAGGTTGATGCCGACGCCGTTCAGGCTGTGGTGAAGCCGGGCGAGATGGCGCCGCATGGCGAACGGCACGCCGCGCACGATCGTCGTCGTCTCGAAACAGCCGTCGCCCACGGTGAGGCCATGGTCCGTGATCGACAGATTCGCCTCGTCGCCGGGAACGAGTTCGCCGTTGATCCACCAGGTACCCATCCCCTAAAGCGTGTCACACCCCCTCGGCGGGATGTGACCATGCCCGCAGCAGACGACGTGTGCAAGAGTCTTCGCCGACGATCGGGGACGGAGGAGATGTCATGCGAGTCCTGGTGATGGGTGGCACCCAGTTCAACGGTTTAGCGCTCGTGCACGAACTGGTCCGCCAAGGCCACGAGGTCACAGTGTGCAATCGAGGCCGAACCGAATCCGACATCCCCGGCTCGGTCGGTCGGCTGGTCGCCGACCGCACCGACCACGAGCAACTCCGGACGGTGCTCGGCGGCACCGAATGGGACTGTGTGCACGACGTGTCGGCGTACCACCCCGAAGACGTCGACATCATGATGGAGCTCTTCCGTGACGCGGTCGGTCACTATGTGTTCGCCAGCTCCACCGTCACCTACGAGTCGCAGAACCGGCCCATCACCGAAGACGACCCCGACGACCGAGGCGAGACCCAGATCGAATACGGCCTCCACAAGCTGCTCTGTGAGGACCGGCTCTTCGCCGCGCACGCCGACTGGGGATTCCCCGCCACGACCGCGCCGTTCTCGATGGTGCTCGGCCCCCACAACGCGATGACCGACCGCGAACAGCGCATGTTCGCCCGACTCCTGACGGGCCGACCGATCCTCGTTCCCGGCGACGGCTCGACCCGGCTGCAGGTCGGCGACGTCGACGACCAAGCCCAAGCGCTCGAACAGCTCATGGGAAGACCGGCCACCTTCGGACGTCGCTACAACCTCACCGGCGCCGAGTCCATCACCCGCAATGAGTACATCGCCCTGTGCGCTGCGGCCGTCGGCGTCGACGCCGACGTCCACCACATTCCCGCCGACGTCATGGAAGACCTCTGGACGGGGGAGCGGTCGATCGACATCGTCCAGCAGTCCGGCGCCCTCGACATCCGCTCGAGCGGCAACGCCAAGAAGCAGGATGCGCAAGGCCCGCGGGCCATGCTGCGCACCCGCTTCATGCTCTGCATCAACCTCGTGCAACACCTGGCTCCCAACATCCACTGGTGGGACCAGGACACCTCGTTCAGCATCGATCGGCTGCAAACCGACGTCGGGTGGACGCCCGAACACACCACCGCCTCAATGCTCGACCGGGCCCACACCTGGTGGCGCGACAGCGACCGAGCCGACACGGCCTACGACTGGACCACGGAGGGCCAGATCCTCGCCCTGCTCGGCTCGTAACCGTCCAACGTCAGCCGACACCGGCACTGCAGCCCGATGTGAGAACATGCCGTCCATGTTCAGGCGAGTGATCGCCGGGCTCATCCTCGGCCCGGCTCTACTGATCGGCTCTTTCGCGTGGTCGGGCTACCTCGCCCTCGGAACGATTTTCGATGAGAACCGATCGGCCACGGTGGCCCAGGAGCTCCTCGACAACGAGAAAGTGAAGGCGCAGGTCGCCTCCAACATCGCCGGCGCGATTTCGTCGACGCTGCCCGACGGCACGCCCGTCACCGAAGAACAGGTCGACGCCGCAGCACTCGCCGTGCTCAACGACGGACGCATCGCCGGTCTCGTCATCGACTCCCTCGGCGAAACCCACCGCTCCTTCCTCGGACTCAACGACGTCCCCCAGACCGTCGACCTCAACCCGGTCGCCGAGGTCGCCCGCGAACAGATCGCATCGATCTCACCCGAGGCCGCCGTTGCGATCCCCACCGACACCGACTGGTCCATCGATCTCCCTACCGAGAACATCCCGAACTCGAGTCGGGTCAAGACCTTCCTCGAGACCTCGGTGCCCTTCCTCGCCGGCATCTCGCTCGTCATGGTGCTGATTGCCTTCCTCACCACCAGCGACCGGCCATCGGTGCTCCGCAAGGCCGCCTTCTGGGCGATCGGCACCACGGCGGTCTACCTGATCGTCGGCTACGGCGTGCCGGCGTTGCTGCGCGTTGCGATCGGTGATCAGGCGGAGATCTTCGCCGCTCTCATCACCGCCCTGCTGCGCACGACGCTCGTTCCCTCGATCGTGCTCGCCGGGGTGGGCGCCGCACTGCTTCTCGCCTCCTGGCTCTGGCCCGACGAACGGCCTCAGCCCACACGGGCCCCAGCCCCATCCCCGCCCACAACCCCGGTTCCGACCACCCACATCGCACCGGTCCGCCCCCAGGCGAGTGCGCCGCCCCAGCAGCCGGTCACCCCGCCGTCGACACCGGTCGTGCCCGCCACACCGCCGTCCAACCCCGTCGTCCCGGCCGACGCCGTGCCGGCGACCGACCCATTCGCCCCACCGGTCGACATCCCGCTCACGTCCGGGCCGGACTCCGGCATGGTGCCGCCGATCGTCACCGGCGGCGACGCAACCGTCGACCCGCCGACCGAACCGCCCCCGTTCCGACCCACCTTGCCGACCCGAGCTGCGCCGAACGAACGGGTGAGGCTGCCGCCGTGGACCGGCGATCCCGAACCACCGCCCGATCCCACCCCGACCGGTGGCGTGCCGAAAGCCCGCCCCCCGACATGGGTGGGCGGACACGGCTGGGTGCTCGACCCCGACGACGACCGTCCGGTCCCGGCCAACGCCCGCTACGTCGACGGTGTCGGCTACGTCGTCCCGGGCCCGCCGCCCCGGCCCTGACGTCGCGCTAGTTGATGCCCTTCTCGACGCCCTCCCAAAAGGGAGCGCGCAGCTTGAACTTCTGCAGCTTGCCCGTGGCCGTGCGAGCGAGCTCCTGACGGAAATCGACCGAGGTCGGACACTTGTAATGGGCGATCTTCTCTCGGCAGTAGTCGATGAGATCTCGCTCGCTGACGTCGGCAGCGTCGCCGATCACCACGAGCGCCTTGACCGTCTCACCCCACTTTTCGTCGGGCACGCCGATCACCGCCACCTCCTCGACGGCAGGATGCGAGAACAGGCAGTCCTCGACCTCGATCGACGAGACGTTCTCTCCGCCGGAGATGATCACGTCCTTCTTACGATCCTGCAGGGTGAGATAGCCGTCATCGTCGATCACACCACCGTCGCCGGTGTGGAACCAGTCGTCGGCGAGCGCCTCGGCTGAGGCCTCCGGGTTGTTCCAATACGACTTCAGGATGTGGTTGCCCCGGGCCAGCACCTCGCCCTCGAGATCGGTGGACATGGTGATCCCCACCGCCGGCACACCCTGACGGCTCAGTTTCGACGCCCGTTCGGCTGGGGTGTCGTCGTCCCACTCCTGACGCGAGCGGTTGATCGTCAGCAGCGGCGCCGTCTCGGTGAGGCCATAGATCTGGATGAACTCCCAACCGAGCTCGGTCTCGACCCGCTCGATCGTGCGGGTGGGCGGTGGAGCGCCGGCCACGACCATCCGGACCTTGTCCTTCCCGGGAATCTTGCCATCCCACTCGGCAGCGGCGTCCAGAATGGCGGTGACCACCGCCGGCGCGCCGCACAACAGCGTCACGCCGTACGTCGCGATGCGGCGCAGGATCTCCGGACCATCGACCTTGCGAAGGTTGACCTGCGGCACCCCCATCGCCGTCGTGGCGTACGGCATGCCCCAGCCGTTGCAATGGAACTGCGGAAGCGTGTGGAGATAGACGTCGCGGTCGTTGACCCCCGTGTGCCAGCCGAAGATGGCGGCGTTGCTCCACAGGTTGCGGTGGGTCATCTCCACCCCCTTGGGGCGGGCGGTGGTGCCGGAGGTGTAGTTGATGGTGGCCGTGGCGTTCTCGTCCGGCGCCCACGGGCGGGCCTCAGCGTCGACCTTGAAAAGCGAGTCGGACTCCTCACCCGAGATGAAGCGATGCTTGACCTTGATGTCGCCGAGCGTGTCTTCGAGTTCAGGATCGAGGATCAACACGTCACAGCCCGAGTGGTCGACGATGTACTCCACTTCGTCGGGTCCGAGTCGGAAATTGATTGGCACCGCCACACGCCCCCACGCGCTGGCACCGAAAAGCGTGGTTAGCAGGCGGGCGGAGTTCTGCGACACGATGCCGACACGAGCACCCTGCTCGAGACCGAGGTCGTCGAGGCCAGCCGCCATGCCCTGGGCCAGGTCGTAGAACCGCCCATAGGTGAGGTCGCCCAGGCTGGGCGCCGGCTGGTCCGGCTCGTCATAGATGCCCACTCGGTCGCCGTACACGATCCGGGCTCGCTCAAGGTGGTCACGGATGGTCATCGGTGTCTGCATGCGTCCCCCGGAGGTCATCCCCGCCGTGCTCAGCTTGGCCGTTCGGCCGCAACGGAACAAGTGAGAGGGCAGCCTGCCACACTGATACCATGGCTGTGCGCGTCGACAAGTGGTTGTGGGCGGTTCGAGTCTTCAAGACCCGTCGTCAGGCCACCAATGCCTGCACGGCAGGGCGGATCCGCATCAACGGCGACCTCGCCAAACCTGCGTCGAAGGTGAAGGTCGGCGACGTCGTCCAGGCCGCTCGACGCGACCACATGATCATCTATGTCGCTCACGAACTGCTTGAGAAGCGGGTGTCGGCCCCGCTGGCGGCCGCTGCGGTCGAGGACCGTTCGCCGCTACCGCCGAAGAAGCAGGATCATCTCGATCTCTCGGTGTTCGCCCAGCGCGACCGGGGCAGCGGTCGCCCGACGAAGAAGGACCGCCGGGCGATCGAGAAGCTGCGCGGCGAACGACGCAGGTGATCCGGCGGCTCAGCCGTCGCCGAACGAGGCGGCGAGTCGGACCCAGCCGTTAGCGAGGCTGACCTCGGGGGCCCAGTCCAATGCGCTGCGGGTCTCGCGCTGATCGAACCAGTGGGCGGTGGAGAGCTGCTCGGCCCCGAACGCGGTCATCGGCGGTTCGCCGTCGCGCCTGCTGCGCTCCCATACGGCCTCGGCAGCGGCGCTGCCGGCGATGGCGGCCCGGGCGGGCACGGTACGAGGCGACCAGTCGACGCCCGCAGCGGCAGTGATCCGCGCGATGAGCTCGTTGATGGTTCGAGGCTCACCATTCGACACGACGAAAGCCCGACCGCCGACTCCGGGGAGGGCATCGAGCGCAGCGAGCAGTGAGGTGGCGGCATTGTCGACCCAGGTCGTGTCGACGAGTGCCAGGCCCGAGCCGATCAACGGCATGCGGCCGTTGCGGGCTCGATCAACGATGCGGCCAATCAACTGGGTGTCGCCCGGCCCGATGACGAGGTGGGGGCGAACGGCGACGACCGGCATCGTGTCGTCAGAGGCCGTGAGGACGGCCCGCTCCGCCATCGCTTTGGACACCGAGTAGTGGCCGCGGGCCTGCTCCGGGTCGGCCGGCGCAGCACCTTCGCCGCTGATCGACGAGCCGTCATGGGCGACTGACGGGCTCGAGACGTACACGAACCGCGACACACCTGCGGCACGAGCTGCAGCGTGCACCGCAGCGGTGCCATCGACATTGATCGCCTCGAAATCGGCCCAGTCGCCGACTGGATCCACCTTCGCAGCAAGGTGGATCACTCCGTCGACCCTTGCCATCGCAGCATCGACGACGCCGGCATTGGTGACCGAGCCGAGGTGCTCGACCACCCGGTCGAAACCGCAGGGGGCGCGTTGTAACACGACGACGTCGTGGCCGGCGTCGAGCAGCCGGGTGACCGTGTGGCGGCCGAGCAGGCTGGTGGCACCGGTGACAAGCACCCTCATGGGTTGCGAACCGATCCACCCTCGAGCACGCCGGTCGCCCAGTCGGCGAGGTGGGTGCGGTCGATCTTGGAGTTGTGGCGACGATCGACCGGAAGCGAGGCGACCTCGAGACACGCCGCCACGTCGAGGCCGGTCGCCTCGGCGACCGCTGTACGGATCCGGTCGATGCGATCGAGCGAGCTCTGACGAGGGCGCCGACCGGCATCGCTCGTCTCTGCGATCACGACCACCACCTGGGCCCCGGCGGGTCCGACGCCGACGGCAGCCGACCGACGGATGCCGTCGAGCATGTCGACAGCCCGTTCGATCGGGGTCGGCGCAACCGGACCGGTCGCCGTGCGGATCACGTGGCCGGTTCGGCCACCGATCCAGAGTCGGCCGTCGGCGTCGATCGTCCCGATATCGCCGGTGGCGTGCGTGCCGTCGGCGGGGGAGGCGAGGTGCGTTGTGTGCCACAGGCGGTCGTAACCGAGCCGCTGATGGGCGGCCCGCACCCGAACCTCGCCGAGCAAGCCAGGCTCGGAGGTGGGAAGACCGGTCGGTACACCGAGCTCGTCGAGTGGATCGATGAGGAGCTTGACGCTGTCGACGGGCATCCCGACACACACCCCGAGGTGATGGAGCGCGTCGGGACCGAGCGACTCCAGCGAGACCAGGTCAATGTCGGCGACCGGCAAACATTCGGTCATGCCGTAGGGCGTGTGCGCCGCCGCGTTCGGAACGAGTCGATCGACTGCGGCCCGCAGCACGTGGCCGGGTACCGGCGCACCAGCTGAGAGCAGGAGACGGACATGGTTGAGCGCCGTGCGGTCGCGGGCGCCGAGCTCGTCGAGCGTTTCGAGCACGCTCAGGATCGCTGCCGGCGAGGCGAACACGAGCGAGGCGCCGACCGCCTGGACGGCGTCTAGCAGCGTTGGTGCGGTCAGGGTGCCAGGGGAGCTCACGTCCATGTCGGGCACGGTCGAGGGAATACCCATCGCCGGGCCGTACAGCGCAAACGGAGCGAACGCGGCGACGAGCGAATCGTCGGTCGAAATGTTGTACTGCGCGACCAGCGTGCGGATCTGAGTATCGATGCGGGCAGCGCTGTAACGCACCCCCTTCGAGGGTCCGGTCGCTCCCGATGTGAACACCACCGCCGCCTCGGCGTCGGGATCGACCGCCGGCAGCGGCACGCTCGGCGCGTCCTGTAGCGACGCCAGGTCATGCTCCACGCCGAGCAGTCGGCGGGCCACACGATGCGTCGGCTCGACGGCGATGCGGCGCCCCGGCCAGCGAAGCGTCCGCGCCGCGGCAAGCGCCCGCCGAATCCCGATCAGGTGGTTGGGGTGGGCGACCTTCATCGCCGCACCCATCTGGGCCGGGCCGAGCCCACCATCGATCAGCACGGGCACTGCGCCCATCCGCCAACAGGCGTACAGGGTGATGGCGAGATCGACGCCCGGCGGGATCATCACGGCCACCCGATCGCCGACCTGCACGCCGCCAGTGCCGAAGAGGCCCTCGGCGGTGCGCTGCACCAGTTCGTCGAGCTCGCCGAACGTGACCGAGCGGCCGTCGGCACCCATCTCACGGATCGCAATCCGATCGGCGATCGCTGGGTCTCGAAGCGCCGCAGTCAGGTCGACCGGCGCCGAAAGCGGTGGTGGCGTCTCATCGGTGCCGAGCGTCTGGAGCCAGTCGACGACGATCGAGGCGACGTCGGTGTCCTCGGAAACGAGATGCCCGGCCTTCGGGTGGCGGTGCACGTCGGCGTGGGGGAGCCGAGCCTCGAGATCGTGCAGATAGATGTCGGAGAACACCCGATCACCGGCACCCCAGACCAGCAGGGTCGGGACATCGCCTAGGCCGGCGAGCCCAGCGGCCACGGCGTCGAGCGCCGCCGCCGACGGATGGTCGGCTTCGAGCGGGATGTCCGCAACGAACTCGCCAATGGCCTTTCGGCGATCCGGCGTGTCGTACGGCGCCAGATAGCCGCGACGGATCTCGGCGGGGGTCCGAGGATTCGACAGCTCGAACATGCCCCGCAAGAACGCAGAGGTCTCGACCGTGACCTGCCCTAGCCACAACGGCCGTCGGGCGTTTCGGATCAGGGTCGGCGCCGACGACTCCGCCGGCTGATGCACTGCCGTGTTCGTGAGAACCAGACCTACTATGTCGAGGCCGTCGTGGTTCGCGTGGACATGCTGCAACCAACCCAAGGAGACTGGGCCGCCCCAGTCGTGAGCGACGACGACAACGTCGCCGCTGAGCTCGAGCTCGTCGGTGAGCGCTAACAGATCGGCGATGCGATCGCCCAGCCTACGTAGCTCACCGGAGCGCTCCGAGAAACCCATCTCGAGCTGATCCGGGGCGATCACCCGCACATCGTCGGGCACCGCGGCAGCCAGATGGCGCCATGTGTAGGACCAGGTCGGGTTGCCGTGCACCGCCAGAACGGTGAGCCGGGTGTCGGCGGTCGCGCCGGTATCGAGCAGATACCAGCGGCGGGTCACCCCTCGGTGATCGGGAGCGTCGACGAAAAGCGACCAGGAAGCGTCCCAGCCGTCGAGGTCTGCAGCCGGCCGCAGGCGCGAAGCCTGCGGCTCGGGGTTCACCACTCGATCTCGACAATCGCTGCGTTGATGCCCGAACCCATGCCCTGGAACATCACGCCGTCGCCTGGTTCGAGGGTGTGCTGCACGCTGGCGAGCGTGACGGGCATGGCGGCCGGACCCATGTTGCCGTACTCCGGGAAGCTCCGGACGACCCGATCACCATCGATCCCGAGCGTGTCGATCACCGCCTGGGTGTGCACCGAGGAGACCTGATGAAGGATGTAGTAGCGCATGTCGAACCACCCCTCCTTGTCGCCGGCGTCCTCCCACCCGAGCTTGGCGACCTCGGTGCCGGCTTCGAGCAGACCGCGGGTGTCGGTTCGCATGCCCTCGAGCGAACCGACGCAAAGTTCGTGATGCTGCGACGCAGCCCGGAAGAAGCCACCCTTCACCCGGTGGCTGCCCGGGTTCTCCGAATGGCGACCGATCACCATCGCCGCCGAACCCGAACCCAGGGTGAGGGTCGCGAAGTTCTCGAACAGATCCACGATCGTTGCGTCTTCGGCGAGCAGCCTCTGGATGGTTGTCTCATGGATCTGGCGGGTGCCTTCGCCATCGACGACAAGGGCGTAATCGATCTGGCCGGTCTCAATCATCGAGCCTGCGATCTGAATGCCGTTGAGAAAGCCCAGGCACGCGTTCGAAATGTCGAAGTTCATGCAGGTCGACGGAAGCCGCAACAGGTCGTGCACGGTGACCGCGCTCGACGGCTCGAGCCGCTCACGGCACACGCTCGAATCGACCACCAGCCCGATGCGGCTTCGATCGATACCCGAAGACGCGAGCGCCTTCTCACCCGCCATCGCTGCCGCCTCCGTGAACGACACACCCTCGGGCCACTGGCGGCGCTGGCTGATACCGGAGAGCGACTCGAGCAGGCCCTTGGTCGCTCCCGTGCGCTCGTAGAACGGCGCCAGACGCTCATCAATCTCGGCCGAGGTTACGACCTCGGGCGCATCGCACGCTTCGACAGACACGATGGCGACGTCGTCGAAACTGAAAGTGGCATTCCCAAGCACAGTCGGATTTTCCTGTCTCGCCCGATGGTGGCTATGGGCGAATTCCGGCCCTGACCCTACGCAACCTTACGGTGCTATGCGCCCCTCAGCGAAGAATCCCCCGCAGTTCAGCGACGATGAACCGACACGCCGTCGACCCACACCTCAGCGATGTCGTGGGGACCAGCGAGGCGCACGAGCTTCTCGAACCGCCGCGCCTCGTCGTCGAGCGCAAGATGGCGGATCACCCCACCCGGGGCATCGAGGTCGAACACGACGGCATCGAACCGGTGTCCCGGCTCCAGCAGACCAACGGGCAGGCCGGCCGCCTCGGCGGCACCCGCCGTCGCCAGCCAGAAGCCGGTGACCGTGTCGATTGCAGCATCCGGCACACCACGCTCATCGGCGTCCTTGCGAGCGTCGACGCCATCCTGGCGGATCCGGGAGAAGGTCACGGCGTCGTGGATCTGCTGGAACACCCCGACGCGCACGCCGGCACCGATGTCGGTGGCTAGGCCGACGCGGGCCCCGCGTGTCAGCGCGTCGGGAAGTGGCAGCACGGCGTTGGCGAAGTACGCGTTGCTGATCGGACAGTGCGCAATCACCGCACCCCGCTCGGCGATGAGGTCGATGTCGCTCGGACGCACATGGTTCGCATGCGCCAGCAGGGTGTGCTCCCGCAGGAGCCCGAAGGCGTCGAGCGCCTCGGTGTCGCTCGTGCCGAAGCGTTCGAAGGCGTAGTTGTGCTCCCAGTCGCTCTCGGAGCAATGGGTTTGTACCAGCGTCCCGGTTTTCTCGGCGAGACGCCCGAGCCCGGCCAGCATCTCGTCGGTGCAAGCCGGTGCGAACCGTGGCGTGATGATCGGCCGGACCAGGCCCCGACCGGCGTCGATCGCAGCGATGTCGGCGATCGACCGACGGCTCGCGTCAATCCCCGTGACCGCATCGTGATCTCGGTAGAAGTCCGGCGTGCCGGTCGGGTGATCCATCGCCACGCGGCCGACGAACGCCCGCTGACCCTGCGCGACGCAGGTTTCGGCCAGGATTGTGGTGGCCTCGCCGTGAATCGACGAGAGGTAGGCCGCCGTGGTTGTGCCGTGCCCGAGAAGGGTGGCCACCAGGTCGGGGTAGACCGCCTCGGCGACGGCCCGATCAGCGAAGCTCGCCTCCAACGGGAACGTGTAGGTGAACAGCCACTCGTCGAGCGGGAGATCGAGCGCCGTGCCGTTCTGCTGCCACTGCGGCGCATGGAGGTGCAGGTCGATGAACCCCGGAGTCAGCACCTGGTTGTCGCCGAGCACTCGGTGATCGGGTGACGTCTCGGCGAGCACCCGCGCTGCATCGGTTTCGGCTCGTTCGACCGCCGTGATCTCGCCGTCGACCACCGCAATGACGACGCGGCCGGCCTCGAGGTGATCCGGGGTGGGCGTCTGGAAACGGGTCGCCTCGACGGTGAACAAACTCATGTGGCGGCCTTTTCGTCTCGGTCGCTCGCAAGGTGCCCACGGCAATGGCCGCCGGTCCAGTCCTCCTCAGCCGGTTCGGCGCTGAGCCCGCCGAGCATGGGCAGCTGGGGCACCTCACGCATGCTGCGCTTGATCTCAGCGAAGCCCGGGAACGACGCCAGCGTGGTGACCGCATCCCACAGGGCGACGGACTCGGCCCTCGCCGGCACCCGAGAGATCACCGGGCCGAGAAACGACACCGACGGCGCGTCGGGGCGATGGAACGTGATGATCGGCGTGCCGACATTGCGCCCCGTGCGGCTCAACGCCAGCTCGGTCTCCGCGTTGAGCTCCTGATCCCACGATGGATCGTCGAGGGCGCTGGCATAGTCGGGGTCGACGCCGGCTGAAGCGAGGACGGCTCGGGCATGGGCATCGGTGCTGAGGTGCTCCCGAATCCCGACCCCGCGCGCCTCGTCGCGCGTGAGATCCGAGTAACTCTCCCCGAAGGCCCGCACCAGCGACCCCATCGGGGCCCGGCCGAGATCGGCTCGGATCGCCGCCACCCGAAGGAAGCGAAGATCTGCCGTGTGACCCTGCTCGTATTCGGGCGCGAACTCGGTGGCGTAGTCCTTGTCCTTATTGAGCAGGCGCAGAGAGATGAACCGCCAATCGACCAACAGGCCAGTCTGGGCGGCCACATCCTCCACCCAACGGGACGTGATGCAGGCGAACGGGCACACCGGATCCCAGAAGAACTCGATGTCGCACCCGGATATCGAAGCGTCGCTCACGAAGCGATCAACCCATCGCCCTCGTTGCGGATTCCCCGGCGAGCATGACCATCTCGGGATCGTGACCGTTTGCGACCAGGTTGAGGGTCACGCCGTCGATGCCTGCGTCGATCAGTTTCTGCATCTCTTCACCGAACGTGTCGGCATCGCCGACCGTTGCAACGCTGCGAACGAAGTCGGCGATCTCGGCGGGCCAGCCCTTCATCGCAACGAACGCATCGACGGAGGCGTGGGCCTCCTCCATGGTGCGCCCGATCACGCCCATCACCAGCTTCGTGACTTTGATCTCGGAGCGATCGCGACCGAGACGCTCACAGTGAGCGTCGAGCGCCTCCAGCTTGCGTGGAATCTCGTCGGGCTGGCAGGTCAGGTTCGACTCGTCGGCGTACTGGGCAACCATGCGAAGGGTCTTCTTCTCGCCGGAGCCGCCGATCATGATCGGGATCTTGCTCAACGGGGCCGGCTGATTGATCGCCTCGACCACGGTGTAGTGATCGCCCGAGAAGGTCGGGCGTTCGTCCGCAAGCATCGGGATGATGATCTGCAGCGCCTCCTCGAGCTTCTCGAACCGCTCGGTGAACGTGTTGAACGGGATGCCGAATGCGTTGTGCTCGAGCTCAAACCAGCCCGAGCCGATGCCGAGCGTGGCCCGCCCACCCGACACATGGTCGAGGGTGGTGACGGTCTTCGCGAGCACGGCTGGGTTGCGGTAGGTGTTGCCAGTGACTAGCGACGACAACCCGATCGAACTGGTGTGCTGCGCGAGCGCAGCCAGCATCGTGTAGCACTCGAACATCTCAGCGTCGGGATCACCGATACCGGGCAGCTGGTAGAAGTGATCCATCACGAGGAGCCGATCGAAGCCGGCCGCTTCGGCCGCCTTCGCTTGGGCGACGACCTGATGGAAGATGTTCCCGCCTCCGGGGTAGGAGAAGTTCGGGATCTGGTAGCCGAGCTTGGTCATGGGCATCGTCCTCTCCGCGCCACCGTGGCGCACGGGCGCCACCCTAGGTCGCTCTATCTGACATTTCAGCCTGAAGGTGTCAGCGGCATGCGGGGCTGTCGGTCATCGCAGGCATGATGAGCCGGTGGCCGACGAGACTCCCGAGCTCAACCTGCAACGCCTCACCGACGAGCTCGAGGCGGTAGTCGAGTTGGCCGCCGCCCTGCCCGACGACACGCTCACTCACCTCGCCGCGGCGATACGCGATGAGATCCGTCGACGGGCCCGCGAAGGCGGCAACCACGACGCCATCATCGAGGAGGCCTTCCAGCAGGCGTTCGGGCGCGACGGTCTCGGGGCGGCCCCCTGGGTTGAGGGCGACGTCATCGTGTGCCCGGGCGCCACGATCGCCAAGAGCCGCACCTCCCACCGGTCGCGTTTCATCAGCGTCGAAGACACCTGGGTCTGGGATTCGATGGATCTGATCGTCGAAGAAAAGAAATCGCATCCTGGCAAGGACGAGGGATTCAAGGCGGTCGCGCTCGTCCCCGTCATCGAGGGCATGGAACTTGACCTGGTCACCATCAAGGGTCGCAACGGCGTGCTCAACGCCGAACGCGTCGTCTCCTACGAGGTGCAGCGCGGCGAACTGATCGAGGTGAGTGCCCGCACGATCGCGCTGCGCAACCTGCCGTGACGGTGGCCGGTCAGTCGGCCATCGCTGCGAACTGGCGGCTCAGCCAATCGACCTGGTCGGCCCAGTAGCGGCGGGCCGGCTCGGTGCCCTGCCAGAAGCGAACGCCATGGGGCACGCCCGGGTACACGTGGAGCTCGGTGTCGACACCGGCGGCCATCAGCCGTTGGGCGTAGGTGATGTCCTCGTCGCGGAAGCCATCAGCGCCGCCGACGCAGACAAACGACGGCGGGAGCCCCGAGAGGTCGGTGGCCCGCGCCGGCGCCGCATCGGCGGGAACGTCGCCACCGCGGCGGCTGCCGAGGTAGGCGTTCCATCCGAAGTCGTTCGAGGCCTTCGACCAGATGGCAAGGCCCTCAAGCTGCGAGGAGGCCGTGGTCATCGTGTCGTCGATCATTGGGCAGTCGAGCAGTTGGAAACGCACGGGGATGCCGCCATCACGGGCCCGAAGGCCGAGCGCGGCACACAGGCCGCCGCCGGTGCTCACGCCGGTGATGCCGATCTTGTCGGCGTCGATGCCGAGATCAGCGGCGTTCGCGATCGTCCATAGCAAGGCCGCCTCGCAGTCGTCGATCGCGGCCGGATAGGGGTGCTCGGGGGCCAAGCGGTACTCGACAGAAACCCCGACGATCCCGAGCTTCGGACAAAGCTCGTCCATGCTGGAGTCGTCCATCGCGTAGGAGCCGGCCACGTAGCCGCCGCCATGGATGGAGAACAGGCAGGGCAGCGCTCCGCCGGCATTCACCGGTCGATGGACCCTAACGACGACGAGCGGATCCTGCGACACCGTGTGCTCGGTGCGTTCGACGGCATCACTGAGGTGCTGTTCACCGACGAGACCAGTGCCGCGCAACTGCGACAGGACCTCAGGGGTGAAGTCCGGCGCGATCTCAGCGAGCTCCGGATCGAGGTCGGGATGGAGCTTGGGTGCATTCATCAGGCACCTCCAGTGCGGGTGAGACCACGTGTGGTTGCGATGGTGGAGTACATAGGCGATGAGCGTAGGAGAGGTCGAGGTGTCGGGCGAACGCCCGAGTCGTGACGGGTCAGGTGTCGCGGTGTTCGGCGATGATCGCCAGGATCTCGTCGCCGTAGCGCTCGACCTTGACCGGGCCGATGCCCGAGATCCGCAGCAGCGCCCGTTCATCGTCCGGTAGTCGCTTGGCCAGCAGCGCAAGCGTGGCGTCGTTGAAGATTACGTACGCCGGCATCTTCGCCGCTCGGGCCTTCTCGAAACGCCAGGTGCGCAAGGCGTCAGCGACCGGGCCCTCGGGTCGCTCGACCTTCTTCGTGCGCACCTCACCGCCCGAATCGGAACGCTGCGGAGCGACCGGCTCCGGCTCGGGGGCCTCGGGATCGGCTTCGGTGTGGAGTTGCTCGACGAAAGGCGACGCCGGAACGCCGGCGACCACCAGCGTGCGCTGCGATGAGCGGGTTACGGCGACGTGGAAGACGCGACGCTCCTCCTCGACATCGGAGGCCAGGCGATGCGGGAAGAGTCCGGCGGTGGCGTCGTGGACGATCACATGCGGCCACTCGCGGCCCTTGACCCGATGGGTGGTGGAGAGCTGCACACCGTCGGGATCGTGGATGCTGTGCTCGAGGCGTTCGGTGAGCCAGGCGGGAAAGCGCTCTGTGTCGGGTTCGAGGGCGGCGACGGCGAGGAGCGCAGCGACGTCGTCGCCGTGGGCCGAGCGGTCGACCGAGCGCCGGCTGGCGTCGAGTCGGTTGTCGAGTGCCGAGCCGAGCCTGACGATGTCGCGGATCGCAACGACCAACTCGGCGGTCTCCGCGCCACCCGCAGCGAGTGCTCGAAGCTGCCCGAGGTCGGCGACGAAATCCTCCACGCGGACCTTGTCCTTCTCGCTGTTGAGCCGGTTCGCCAGCGCAGCGATCTCACGGAGGCTCGGCTTCTCGACGATCCAGTCGATCAGGTTAGGTCGCAACCCCCGCGGGGGTCGACGGACGGCGACACCGAGATCGCGCCCGGGCAGGCGCTGCTCTGGAGCCGTGGCGAGCCGTAGCCACCCAAGGACGGCCGAGACACCGGTGCGTTCGAGAAAGCGGAGGTCGACTGGCTTGGTGCTCGCCACGCCGGAGGCATCGAGGCCGAGCGCCGGCCCGAGCAGTGTGGCGTTGACCCGGGTGAGCACGGCGATGTCGCCCGGCGCAACACCATCGTCGACGAGCGCCTGCACGGCATCGACGGTGAGGGCGGCGGGGTTGGGCCCGGAAACAAGGTCGAGCGAACCATCATCGGGTTCGCGTTCGGCGCACGAATGGATCGTCTTGGCGATGCGGTGTCGGTTGTGGCCGAGCAGGGTGCGAGCGCTGTCGACGACTGGGGCTGCGCACCGGTAGTTGACTGTGAGGTCGTGGCTGCCGGAGCCAGGGAAGAGATCGGCGTAGTCGATCAGCCACGCAGGGGAGGCGCCCGCATAGCCGTAGATGGTCTGGTCGTCGTCGCCGACGCCGAACACGTTGGCGTCGGGGCCCGCCAGCAGCCGCACTAGCAGCACATGGGCAGGGGTGAGATCCTGGAACTCGTCGACGAGCACGACTTGGCACGCCCGTCGGGCGGCAGCCCGAGCTTCGGCATCGCGGCACAAGATCTCGATGGCGCCGAGGATCTGCTCGTCGAAGTCGAGGAGGCCATTGCGGGCCAGCGCCTCGCGGTATCCCGCAACGACGGCGGGAAAGTCACGGACATCGCCGCCGAACTCCTGCTCGACCACCTCCGGCGACCGTAAGCCGAGCCGGGTCGAGGTGAGCGCTTCGAGATACACCGCCATCGGATCGGCCATCGCCTGGCGGCGGGTCGAGACGAGATCGTCGAGCAGGCGGCGGACGTGAGGTTCGTCGATCACCTGGGTGCCAGGGACGGATCGGGGCTGGACGAACGGCGCCCGACCGGCGATGATCGCCAGCGCCAACGAATTGAGGGTGCGAATCTCGAGACCGGGAAGGTCGCGGGTGCGCTCCTGCATCTCGGCGCGAGCACGGACGTTGAACGCAAGCAGGCAGATGGCCGCTGGATCGATACCCCGATCGTGGATCAGGTGGCGGGCCCGTTCGGTGAGAACGGTGGTCTTGCCCGAACCGGCCGGTGCGATGATGCGGGCGCCCGCACCACCGTGCTCGACTGCGGCGAGTTGGTCGGGGGCGAGTCGGGCCGAGGGGGCATCAGCACCGAGTGGCCGCAGCGACCCGACGCGCAGGTTGGCGAGCGGCACGATCGGCGTGTCGTCGGATTCGACGGTGGCCCAGTCGAGTGGCCCGCCATCACACCAGACCGGACCGTCGGGACCTACGACGTCGCCGGGACCGTCGACGACGGGCTCGGCTCCAGCAACGACCGCGAGGTCGATTGCGCGGATCGACGGGCGCTGCGGATCGCGGGCATCGACCGAGTGGGCGAGCACGAGGTGCCGCAACGCCTCGCCTTCGAGATCGGTGTCGGGCGCGAGATGCCAATAGTCGATCGTGAGGGTCGGGTCGGCGGGCGGGAGCTCGCCATGGAGCTCGATCACGATCGACTGGCGGG
>CAJWHS010000021.1 GCA_913041415.1 uncultured Acidimicrobiaceae bacterium
TGACGCTGAACCTGGATCATCGTGAGGTACCGCGTGAGCATCTCGGCCTCGGGGCCGGAGAGCGCCGAAAGCTGGGTGAGGTCGAACGTAATCGGATCGGCGATGGGTCGACCGGAGCGGTCGTCGAGACCGGCCGCACCGTCATCGCCGGTGTTCACTCCGAAACTCGGACCCGCATCGGCGGGGAGCAACTGATCAGCGGGCACGTTGTAGAAACGGCTCAGTCGCTGCAGACGCGGTACCGAGATGGCTCGCTCCCCGCGCTCGTAGGCACCGAGCACGGACGCCTTGAACTCCTGACTCGATGCTGCCTCGACCTCCTGCAACGACAGTCGCTTTTGCCGCCGAATCGCGCGGATCCGCTCGCCGACACGCTTGCTGTACCCCTGTGTCGTGTTGAGTTCTGACACGCTGTGCTCCCCCTCCACCAAGCCGGCCCGATCCAAATCTCACGTTTCGAGAGAAAACGAATACGGAACGTGGCGGGACCCTAGGTCAGTCGTCCTGAGGCAAGCAAAGAACGACGAACAAGCCGTGATCAGTGTTCGAGATCGCGCAGGGCAGCCAGGAGCGCACCGGCCGTGATGGCGGCCGTCTCTGCCCGCAGCACCGCTCCCGAGAGCGCCACGACGGGCAAATCGACCGCCCGTTCGGCGTCCGTCCAGCCACCCTCGGGACCCACCAACACAACCGGGTGGTCGAGCGAGACCGGTTCTCCACCGAGATCAGCGCGCGCCGCTCCGGTCAGGCCTACGACATCCTCGAACGCGCCGACCGGGTGCACGACAGGGAACCAGGCCCGCCGACACTGTATGACTGCCTCGCGAGCCACTCGTTCAAGCCGCTGCTGATTCTTCGTTGCCTTGGCATCGTCCCATCGCACCACCGACCGCTCGGCGGCAAACGGGCGAATGTCGTCGACACCGAGTTCGACGAGCTTCTGCACAACCAACTCGGGACGACCCCCCTTGATCAACGCAAACGCGACACCGAGCCGCGGAGACGGCGGCGGGACCTCGACGATTTCACCGGCCGGCTCGACCGGTGTTCCCCAACGGCAAGGCCGCCAGCACCCGGCCCCATCACCGACAGTTATCGGTTCACCGTCGCGCAGACGCAACACACGGCCAAGGTGATGGCGATCGTCGTCAGCGACGACGGGAACCTTGACCGACTCGACCAAGACGTGCGGGCCTTGTTGACCGTTCGGAGAGACGCCCGTCATGAGCGGCTCAGGAGAAGGCGGACTTGATGCGCCCGAGAAGGCCCTGTCCGGGATCGGCGACGTCCTCTTGCCGCAGGGCTGCGAACTCGCGCAACAGATGTTCCTGTGTCTCGGAAAGCTCGTCGGGCACGTCGACGAACACCCGCACCCGCAGATCACCGCGGCCACGATTGCGCACATGGGGGACGCCTCGGCCCCTCATGCGGAACTCGGTGCCCGATTCGGTCGCCCGGGGAACGACGAAGGTTTCGCTGCCGTCGAGTGTTTCGTACTCGAGTTCGGCGCCGAGCACCGCCTGTGTGAACGGGAGGTAGAAGTCATGAACCAGGTCGTTGCCTTCGCGGCGGAAGGTTGGGTGTGGCCGGACCCGGACGTGGACGTACAAGTCGCCATGGGCACCACCGCGAGGACCAGCTGCGCCACGGCCCGAGAGACGCAGCGTGGTGCCGTCGTCGACGCCCGGCGGGATCTCCACGGCGTACGTGCGCTGCTCGATGGTGCGGCCGAACGCATCGCATGTCGGGCACGGATCGAGGATCACCTGACCGAGCCCGCCACACGAGCCGCATGCGCTGGCGGTGACCATCTGCCCGAGCACCGAGTTGCGGACCCGCCGAACCTGACCGGCGCCACCGCACTCCTCACAAGTGGACGGCGAGGTTCCGTTGCGGGCACCCGCACCGTCGCACTCTTCACACCGCACGGCTGTTCGGACAGTGACCTCCCGATCCGCCCCGAATACCACCTCCTCGAGATCGAGATCGACGTGAGCTTCGAGGTCCTCACCACGCGGGGGCCCGCTCCGGGCTTGACCGCCACCGCCGAACACGGAGCCACCACCGAAGAAGGCCTCGAAGATGTCCCCCAGGCCGCCACCGAACGGATCGGCTGGCGGGCCATCTTCGCCATAGCGGTCGTAGGCGGCACGACGCTGCGGGTCGCGCAGCGTCTCGTAGGCGGCACCGACTTTTTTGAAGCGAGCCTCGGCTTCAGGATCACCGGGGTTGAGGTCGGGGTGGTACGTGCGAGCGAGCTTCTTGTAGGCCCGCTTGATCTCATCGTCGGTAGCGCCGCGAGACACCCCCAACGTTTCGTAGTGATCGGCCATCAGCCCTCGTTCAGTTGACGCTCAAGGCGCTTGCTCACGACCGCTACTGCGGACAATGCCTGCGAATAATCCATCCGGGTCGGGCCCAAGACTCCAATCGTGCCAGCCGATATGCCATCGACCGCAAATGGGGCGACGACCAAGGAGCAATCGGCGAGCGGCTCCACGCCGGTTTCGTTGCCGATCGCAACCCGCATTCCGCGATCGAGAACGTTACGCACCAACGACACGACAACAATCTGCTCCTCAAGCAGGGCAAGGACCTCCTGCAGCTGCGCGGCGGCGTCAAATGCGCCAGCGAGGCGCGATGCACCGCCGACGTAGAGCTCGGCGTGGCGACCCGCTGCGCTGAGGGCTGCGATTGCGGCATCGAGCAGTGGGTCGGGACGATCATCCGGCGCGGCCTGTTCGAGTTCGGTGAGCGTCTTGCCCTCCACGGCCTGCACCAAGCGCCGAGAGGCGTCCTCGACGATCTTGGGGGTGAGCTCGGTGGCGACCTCGACCGTGCGCTTCTCGATGACGCCGTTGCTGAGCACGGCGACAACCATGGCGATATGGCTGGCCAGATCGACAATCTGCACACTACGGATCGTCGCCTGATCGATCGTGGGGCCGACAACCACAGCGGTCCAGTCGGTCAGCGAAGTGAGCATGTCGGACGTGCGCTCCATCATCGATTCGAGTTGGCCGTGGGTCCCGTCGAAGAAATCATGCAGGGTCGACGGATCGGCGGTAGCCAACTCGGTTTGGCTGCCGCGCAGAGCATCGACGAAGAACCGGTAGCCCGTGTCGGTGGGGACGCGCCCGGCGCTCGTGTGGGGCTGAACCAGATACCCGGCTTCTTCCAAGGCAGCCAGTTCGTTGCGCACGGTGGCCGGCGACACATCGATACCGGGCGCAGACGCGATACGGCTGGAACCGACCGGCTGAGCCGTCTCGATGTACTCCCGGACAACCGCCGAGAGGATGGCGGCCTTTCGCTCGTCGAGCATCTGTCGACTCTACCGAGTGCTAATCATCGAGCTGAAGCGCAGAGATGAAGGCTTCCTGGGGAATGTCCACCCGCCCGATGGATTTCATCCGCTTCTTGCCTTCCTTCTGCTTGTTCAGCAGCTTGTTCTTCCGCGTGATATCGCCACCGTAGAGCTTGGCGGTGACGTCCTTTCGGTACGCCTTGACGTTCGTGCGGGCGATGATCTTGCCGCCGATCGCCGCCTGGATCGGCACCTCGAAGTTCTGGCGCGGGATGAGCTCCTTGAGCTTGTCGGCCATCTTCTTGCCGTAGTCGTAGGCCTTGTCTCTATGGACGATCGTACTGAAGGCGTCGACCGGATCGCTGTGTAGAAGGATGTCGACACGGACCAGCGCGTCCTCGGAGTAGCCGTCCTGCTCGTAGTCGAGCGAGGCGTAGCCCTGCGTGCGGCTCTTCAGCTGGTCGAAGAAATCGATGACAACTTCGGCAAGCGGAAGCCGGTAGTGCAACTCGACGCGTTCGGGCGAAAGATACTCCATCTTCACCATCTCACCTCGACGGGTCTGGCAGAGATCCATGACCGTGCCGGTGTAGTCGGTGGGCGTGAGGATACTCGCCTTGAGGTACGGCTCAGCGATGGCCGTGATCTCGGCGGCCGATGGCATCTCCGACGGGTTCGAGACTTCGATCACCGAACCATCGCCCTTCGTGATGTGGTACTCCACAGATGGCGCGGTGGAAATCAGCGACAGGCCAAACTCGCGCTCAAGGCGCTCGCGCACGATCTCCATGTGGAGCAGGCCGAGGAAGCCGCACCGGAAACCGAATCCCAGCGCGCTGGACGTCTCCGGCTCGAAGGTAAATGAGCTATCGTTGAGCCGCAGCTTCTCCAACGCCTCGCGCAAATCGGTGAACTGATCGCCATCGATCGGGTACAGACCCGAGAACACCATCGGCTTCGGTTCCTTGTAGCCGTCAAGCGGTTCGGTAGCACCCCGCTTCTCGGTGGTCACCGTCTCGCCAGACTTCGCCTCGCCGACATCCTTGATGCCGGCGATGAGGTAGCCGGTCTCGCCAGGACCAAGTTGGTCGACCGGGAGATTGTCGGGCGTGCGCAAACCGATCTCGTCGGGATCATGGCTGGCCCCGGCCTGCATAAAGCGAAGCTTGTCCTTGCTGCGCATCACGCCGTTGACCACCCGGATTGAGGAGATCACGCCGCGGTACTGATCGAAATGCGAATCGAAGATGAGCGCCTGGAGCGGAGCGTCGACATCACCCTCGGGCGGAGGGGTGAGACCAATGACGGCGTCGAGGAGTTCGGGTACACCTTCGCCGGTCTTGGCCGAGATGCGGAGAATGTCGTCAGCGGGGATGCCGAGCACGTTCTCGATCTCCGCTGCGCAACGATCGGGTTCAGCGGCCGGCAAGTCGATCTTGTTGAGGCAGGCAACGATCTCGAGGTCGTTCTCCATCGCCAGGTAGCAGTTGGCGAGGGTCTGGGCCTCGATGCCTTGGGCGGCGTCAACCACGAGGATCACGCTTTCGCAGGCGGCAAGCGAGCGGCTGACCTCATAACCGAAATCGACGTGGCCGGGCGTGTCGATCAGGTTGATCACATGGTCATGCCAGTCCAGACGCACCGACTGGAGCTTGATCGTGATGCCGCGTTCTCGCTCGAGGTCCATCGAGTCTAGGTATTGGGCGCGCATATCCCGAGCCTCGACGGCTCCGGTCAGCTCCAGCATGCGATCCGCGAGCGTGGACTTCCCGTGATCGATGTGGGCAATAATCGACGTGTTACGGATGCGCTCGAGTTCCATGCGTAGATTCGCGCCTCCGGCGCGATGGCCCCTCGGCGCGTCATTCGGGGCGCAAGGGGTGCCTCAACGCTACCGACGGGTTGTCGACTTCAGGTGCGATCCGGGGTCGCATCCCGCTACCCTTTGCCGTCGGTCTTCGAGCCTCTGGGGCTCACACCATTCTCTCTCTCAAGTAGGTAGCCGTGGCCAACATCAAGTCGCAGATCAAGCGCAACCGTCAGACGGTCAAGCGCAACCTCGCGAACCGCAAGGTCCGCAGCGAGATCCACACCCGCACCAAGAACGCCGACGCCGCGATCGCAGCAGGCGCCGACGACGCCGACGTGATGGTTCGCGACGCCATCGCCAAGATCGACAAGGCCGCAGCGAACGGCGTCATGCACAAGAACAAGGCGGCTCGCAAGAAGAGCCAGCTCGCCAAGCGTCTCAACGCCGGCGCACAGGGCTGAGCATTCCCGGCTCACTGAAGCAGCGAGCCGCTACCGCCGACTGCTGAGGTTGGCCAACCGAGCGACAAGCACTTCGACCACCAACTCCGGTGGCCAATCCTTGGTGCCGCGCAGCGACAGATCGGCGTCGGCCAGAAGACCGATCGCTCGGCCGAGCTTTTCGGTGCCAAGCCGACGGCTCTGCTGCATCACCTTCTTCGCCGGGAAGGTACTGCCCTTCATTCCGAGCAACGCCGCAACGGCCTTGTCATCTCGAACATCAGCACCGTCGAGGCGCAACATGTTGCTGAAGCGCTTGTGCAGAACGGCGAGCAACCGGAAGGCTGCGCCATTGCGATCCGAGAGCGAACCGGCGTACGGGATCAACCGCGGCAACAGGGCGAGCGCAGCAGCGACATCGCCCTTATCGATTGCGTCATCGAGCGCCCACGGCACCGTCGACCCCTGATCTCCACCAAAGGTCGTGATGTCGGCGGCCGCCACGAGCGCACCCTGACCGAGCGCACCTTCCAGCGTTCGGATGAGGCCCACAACTCGGCTGCGGTCCTCGCCGAGGAGATCCTCGACCGCTGCTTTTGCGCCCCGATCGAAGTTAAGCGAGCTCGACTCGAGCTGATCGCGCAACCAGTCGCCGCCACCCTTGCCTTTCGGTGCCGAGGTCTGGACAACTTCGGCACCTGCGAGTTCGGCTGCCTCCTTGAGCGCTTTGGGCAGGGCCGGCATGCGATCGGCCTTCGGCTCGACGCCCCTCTCCCAAACAAGCACGAGGTCAGTGGTGTCCAGCGGCTCACCGAGCAAATCGATGATCGGGCCGTAGTCGTCCTTGCGGGAGAACCGGCTGAGATGACGGCCGACGACGACACGCCGCTCCGTGAGGAACGGCGGGGTTCGGGCAGCGTCGAGCACCTTGGCCGATTCCCAATCGCCGTCGTCGTTGCGGTAGTCGGTCTCGGTGAGCAGCTCCAGCATGAGACTGCGGTCGCCGTCGCCGACAAGCTCGTCAACCGAAGCGCTGATCGCCTCACCGACAAGGACCGGGTCGTCGCCAACGATCAGGCGCAGGACCATCCTTAGCTGACCTCGAGAAGGGAATAGCGATCGTCGCGGCGCGCTCGCAGCACGGCCGACATCGTATCGGCGAGGCGTCGATTGCCCCGGACGTCGTGCGCCCGCAGGATCCGACAACCGAGGGCGATCCCCAGCGCATGAGCGCCGAAGGTGGCCTCACGCCGATCGTCGACAGCTGTGCCGACAAGCTCGCCGAGGAAGCCCTTGTTAGACGCCGAGAGAAAGACCGGGAACCCCATACCGACGAGATCGTCGCTGTGGTGAAGCAATTCGGCCGACATCTGGGCGTTCTTTCCGAGATCAAGCCCCGCATCGATCATGATCCGTTCGCGCTTAATGCCGGCCGCCAACGCCAGATTGGAGCGACGTTCGAGAAACCGCACGACGTCGGCACGCACACCGTCGGGGTAGATGGGCTCAGGATCGGGCATACGTGGGCCGATGCGCACGTGGGTGGCCACGACCGAGGCGTCGTAACGAGTGGCGACAGGAAGAAACTCCGGATCGGAGAAACCGCTGATGTCGTTGCCGATGTTGGCGCCAACCTTGCACGACTCCTCAAACACCGACGCTCGAAAGGTATCGACCGAGATCGGCAGGTCGAAGCGTTGCCGGAGGACCTCGACGGCAGGCACAACGCGATCGATCTCCTCTTGGACGGTGACCTCGGGGCCAGGGCCGGCCTTGGAGCCGCCAACATCGAGGAAATCGGCCCCCTCGATCACTAACTGTTCGGCCTTGCGGAGGAACTCATCGAAGGCCCAATACTGGCCACCATCAAAGAACGAATCCGGCGTGCGATTGAGGATTCCCATCACGAGCGCACGCGTCGTGATGTCGAAACGGGTGGTGCCGAGCTCGACGAACATCGCTTCCGACCCTAGCCCGCCACTCGGATAGCAAGGCCAACGCTGCTTCCCTTCGCGACGAGTTCGACAACGACGCCGACGATGGGCCGGGCGGGACGATTAGAAGAGCGCCGTGCTGAGCTTTCGACGCCAGTCGGCCGTGCGGGGATCCTCGGGACCGAGCACCTCGAGCAGGTCGACAAACTTCTGGCGGTCGTCGTCGTCGAACTTCACGGTGAGCAACAACGCAGCCAGCGTTCCTTCGACATCATCCATCGACTCGCCACCGGTGCGGGCGAGCGCACGGAGATGCCGGGAGGTCGGGCTCTCAGGAATCTTGTCGAGCAGCGCAAGGCCCTGATCGATCTGTCCCTCCCCGATCAGTTTTCCGGCAAGGGCGGTGAGCACATCCGGGTTGTCGGGCTCGAGGGCATAGGCCTGGTTGAGCGAAGGCACATCGCCGATTTCGAGCAGCCGCTCGACCTCGTTCTGCTCCTCGGTGGGCGCCAACTTTTCGACGAATTCGCGCACCTGCGGCTCACCCTGGGCGCCCATGAACCCGTCGACGATCTCGCCGTTGACCATGGCGTACACGGCCGGGATCGACTGGACCTGGAAGGCTTGAGCGACCGCCGGGTTGGCGTCAACGTCGACCTTGGCCAGCTCAACGCCACCGTTGGTCTCGCCGATCACCTTCTCGAGGATCGGACCAAGCGTCTTGCACGGCCCGCACCACTCAGCCCAGAGGTCGACGACCACCGGGACCTGGTGGGACCGCTGAACGACATCGGTCTCGAACGTTACATCAGTTACATCAGCCATCGTGACGCCCAACGTAGCGGCGGATTCAGCAATTCCCGGGCGGCGGTCTACGGTGTGCTCGAGGAGGAATCTGTGGCTCGACCGGCACGACCCGAAGATCTTTACACCCTGCACGGTTCGCCGACCCTGCAGGATCCGGTGTTGTTGATCCACCTCACGGGTTGGATCGACGCCGGTTTGTGCGCGCGCGAGGCGACCGAGACCATCCTCAGGCAGATCGCGCCGCTGACCGTTGCCGAGTTCGAGGCCGAGTGGCTCCTCGACCACCGCGCTCGTCGCCCGACGATGCACATCGTCGAAGGGGTCAACGTAGGGCTCGACTGGCCGGAAATCACACTCGTTTCCGGCTGCGACGCAACCGGCAATGATGTCCTCGTGCTCCACGGTGCGGAGCCCGATCACAACTGGCGTTCCTTCTGCGACGCCGTCGTCTCCTTGTCGCGGCGGTTCGGGGTCCGGCGAGTGATCGGCCTAGGCAGCTACCCGGCTTCGTCACCACACACTCGGCCATCCCGACTGTCGGTCACCGCCGCCACGCCCGACCTCGCGTCACTCGGTTTCACGCCGGCCACGCTCGACGTGCCGGCAGGAATGCAGGCCGCGCTCGAGATGGCCCATCACGCCGCCGGCATCGAGTCGGTCGGCCTGTGGGCCCAGGTGCCCCACTACATCTCCGGCGCCCAGTATCCCGCTGCGTCGTTGGCCCTTATCGACGGACTCGTGGGTGCCGCCGGTGTAGTTCTCGACTCGAGTCAGTTGGCGGCCAACGCCTTGGCGACTCGAAACCAGCTCGACGACCTCGTCGACGACGACTCCTCACATCGCGACATGCTCGCTGCCCTGGAGAAACAATACGACGACTTGGTTGAGGCCGAAGCCGAGATGGCGTCGAGCGACGACCTCACCGACGAACTCGAAGCGTTCTTGCGCAGCCAGAACGACGCCGACGACTGATCAGCCTGCGAGCCGCCACAGCGATCCCTGGGAAAACTGGGCGATCAACTCGGCGCCCACCGGCGGCTCGGCATCGGGCGGGATCAGCACATGGGTTGTGTTGTCATCAAGGGACAGCGTCGTGGCGTCGAACCCGACCCGCCATGCGAGCGCGTTCGTAAGGTTCGGCGAGACCGTCGACGTGTCGACCCAAAGTTCGCCGACCTTCTCCTCGACGGGGAAGCCGGCGTCGACTTCGCCCATCGCCGCGCCGGGAAAGAGATTGTCGAGTGCTCGGTCGCCGGAGTGCGCTCCCCACAGCGACAACGCAACGAAGACGCAGGCAGCGATTTCGGTGCCGCGCCACCGGGCGAACCCCCACACGACAAACCCGGCAAGGATCGCCACGAAGGCCGCAGCGCCGGGTTCGAAGATCCGACTCCCGTACGGTGCACCCGAGACTTCCGCACCGAGCATCATCACGGGGGAGCGAGCATCGAGCCAGTTGTTCCCGGGCCCGTTCCAGGCGGCGAAGACACCGGCGAGCACCGGGACGCCGAACAGGACGACCGCCGCCGCCCGCCACCGCAGTCGGTGGAGGTTGGCGAGGCCAACGGCAAGCACCACCGGTGCCATCACCTCAATGTAGCGGCCGTGGAACCACTTGTCGGCCCGGACAATACCGGTAATGAACCAGCTCGTGATCGCAAGGACGGCCAAGCCGAGCAACAGCACCGACCAGCCGGCCGGTCGTCGCTCCCCGAGCCGAACGACACCCCAGACAGCGATGCCGGTGCCGGCGATCACGAGGTAGCTCAACGCGCCGATCCCGAGCTGCGCCATCTCAGGGACGAGCTCGAGACCTCGACGAGACGCCAGGTCGGCAGCGTCATAGGTTCCATCACTTCCGAACGCCGCCTCAGCCACAGCAGCCCGAACCCACTCGACCAACCACAGCGCCGCCACCCCCGTACCCAGCAACCCAACGACACGTGCCCAGCCGAGCCGACGCAAGGCAAACGCGACGACCACGATGAGCACCAACGCAGGCGGACCGAGCCGAGGGTGAGCTGCGAACATCGCAGCTGCGGTGATGACGGCGAGGAATCCGTCGCGGCCGCTGTGCTCGTCCCACGAACGGGCGATGACAAGCGCTGCGCAGGCCACCAGGAGCACGCCCAACCGCTCGCCCCACGCAATCGACCCGGTCAGAAGAAACGCCGGCATCATCGCCCCGGCCGTTGCGGCGGCAATCGCCGGGACGGGACGCATGCCATCAAGGCGCCGCAAGAAGGCGGTCAGCACCGGGACAATCAAGGCTCCACACAGGGCGTTCACAACGCGGGCCCAAAGCAGCATCCCGCCGTCGTCGAGCCCCAAAAGCCAGCCCGGCACCAACGTCGTTGGATACAGCAAGCCGTACGGAGCCTGCGGTGGCATCGGTGCAGCGCCCTCGCCCGCCAAGGTCCAGGCGAGACCGAAGGAGGCGAGATCATCGGCGGTGAGGAGCGGCCCGGGGGTCGCCGTCGCCACGATCAGGCCGGCAGCAAACACAGCGAACGTCGACAGCACCATCCAGAGGTCCGGGGATGTCAACCGCGCACGCATCACGACGACGGTATGCCCTGAGAGAAACCCGCCGAGGGAGGGTGTCGGGAAGGTGGGGCCCAACGATCAGGCTGCTACCATCCACAACCGCAACTCGGGGCTATAGCTCAGTTGGTAGAGCGCTTCCATGGCATGGAAGAGGTCAGGGGTTCAATTCCCCTTAGCTCCACTCCGAAACCGGCGTTTCGCCTGTGGTTCCAACGCAACCGGGACCGCCGGGAGACCCCCGCTGCCAGGTCCTAGACGTGTCGCAACGCTGCGGACTCAGTGAAATCTCGGCGATGAACCAGATCGCACCCGAGCGGTTGAAAAAATCAACCTCAAAGGCATGAGTGGTCCAGCCTTCGGGAGTCTCGTCCTCTGAACGCGCTAGTGCGAAGATTCGATGACCTGCGGCCAGCGCCTCGTGGTGAAGGCCGCGTGCGACCGCCTCCCTCGGGTTGGCCCTGCGAAATGCGACACACCCCGACGCGCGCTCCATTTGGGGAACCGCTTGGTTTGTGATGATGGAGCAGTCACCAACAACGTCAGAGGTGACCTCAACCAACGCTGCTGCTGCTGTCTCTAAACGTTCGCGGAGGAGTGAGTCACGATAACGCGCCCCCTCGTATGCCGTGTACTGAAGTGCGGCCAGCACGGCAATCACTATCGCTGCAACGACTTGTACGTTGCGTCGAGGCAAACGGACTACCAGGCCCACACCAGCCGCCACACAAAGCAGGGCGAGTGTGGGCAGAAAAAAACGAGGGGCCGGATTTTCTTTGAAAAAGAAAGGACTGGCCAACGCGAGAGCAGCGACAAGCGCAGAAGTTACCGGATGCTTCCACGAGTGTGTTCGGAAAATGGCCAGACAAGCTGCGAACAGGATTCCGCCAAGCCACAAGACCACAGCCGGTGCAAGCATTTCGTCGCCGGCCTGCCCACCGTACGGATTGTCCAGCATTAGGAGGGCGTCGCGGAGGCGCAATTCGCCGCTGGGCCCGGCTGCGTTGCTGGCACCACGCAAACGATCGACTGGCCCACCGAACGAGACGAATGAACGCACTACCCATGGCATTACGCCGACGATGTAACCAATTGCTGTTCCGAAGGCTGGCGCGACAGCATCCCGTCGGCGTGCGGCGAAGAGGGCTATCGCTGCGACGGCGACGACGACGAAAGCCTCGGCCGGCCGAAAGGCGCCAGCGACGCAAGCCGCCATCGCAAGCGCCGCCATCCAGCGTCGCGATTTCCACGGACCGACTGCGAGCCCAACCGTGATAAGGCCTGCGTAGGCGAGCCAAATATTGGGGTAAATTTCGGTCGTATAAACGACGACAAGACCGCTGGCGATAAAAAGCCCATGTCCTGCGACCCCAGCAATGCCGATCGAACAACTCCAGATCCAAAAACCGAGAGCGCAGGTCATTGAGCCGAGGGTCGCTAACCAAAGACGCACGGCGAAGGTTGAGTCAGAGAGGAGGGTAACGGGTGCCACTAGATACGCCATACCCGGTGAGCGTTGCGGGCCCCAGCCCGCTGGTTCGACTACTGCGGAGAACTGGGAGGCGTAAACCGCCTCGTCCCATCGGTAAAAACGATCAACGTCCTCGGTGGTCAGTGCAAAGACCAAACCGATGACGGCGATACCAGTGTGGACGGCAGCGTGCCGCCATCTCATCGAGAGCGCTCCAACATTAATGCGCTTACAATAGTGACGGGCCCGAACGGCTGTGTCCGTGCGCCCATCATCCCTGCACAGGAGTGCAGGGGTGATGCCGCACAGGTTGGCTGCGACTTAGATAGCCGAAGCTTGAATTCACGATTCTGCGATACGACGTGAAAGCCGCCAGCACCTCTGATCATGGAAGTGCTCAATCGTTCATCATGAGATGCGACGACACAAAAGTGACTCTCCCAGCGAGCTTCAACCCCTGACGCTGCGGAGACATTTGGAGAGGTGGTACCGCTATCGGCGTAACCGAAAACCTCACTAGGATCCTGCAACCACAAACATACGGAGTCGATCAATGAATCTCATGCTCACCGCCACCTGCGACGATACAGACGCCTTCCACCAGTCGTACCTCGCCATGAAGCCCGAATTTGCTGATTGGTGCGACACCTCCCGCTGCGTTTTCGGAAAAATCGACGACAACAATCTGGTCGAACTGTTCTTCGACGTGGACCCGCCCAAGCTCCAAGCTTGGCTCGCCAAACCGTCGACCCAACAGACGTTCGAGCAGCACAACTTCGTACCCACGCGTTACACCTTCGAACCGCTCAACCTCGGCTAGGAACAGGGCATCCACGCCCTACGGACAGAAGCGGCTCGGTAACGAAGGCCCTGTAGCGGACACCTGGCCGACTCGCTTGCCGCTCGTTTTAGACCGCCGTTCTTGCCGTCGATCAAGCCACCACTCGGATAGTGCTTAACGCCGTTCTGGCACCGACACAGGATGCGAATGCGACTCGGACGAATCGAATTCTCCTCGCGGCGCTCATGACGGGGGCTGGTCTTATCGGATCGGCCTGTGGAGGCAGCGACACCGAACCCACCGCTGAACTTACGTCATCCGCAGACGTAGACGAAGTTACCGCCTGGATTCTTGAATGGAATGACCTGCCTGAGAACCTGACTGCCGATGATGCCCGCTGCGTTGCCGAGCAGGTCGTGAACGACATGCCAGACGGAACCGACTTCGCAGCAGCGATCGAGGAGTCGGAGTCCACCGATGACATGACCGATCTCGACATGACGGGCGTGATGCCATGTTCGACTGTCTCGGAAGCGAACGGGTCGCTTTCATGATGTTTGCTGAGCTCGGAGCGGACGACGACCTGGCCGAATGCATGGCTGAAGCGATTGGCGATGACCTTCAGAACATTTTCGAGATCGCTACGCTCAGCGACGGCGAGCCGGAAACCGAGGCCGAAATGGACGCTGTGTTCGCCGTCATGGACGCAGGACTCGAATGCGGGCTCGTATAGCGATCCCGATATTGCATTCGGCGTCGAGTCGCTTCGGCAACGCAGCGACATTAACACGTACGGTGAGACATCACCGCTATGACCAGCGCACGTCGTCAGAAATACCCGCTGAGCAGCACGCACCCGTAAAGAAGGGATCAGGATGGACGAGCTTGACCTACGCCGCCACGTCTACCGAACACTCGCCGACACGGGCCGAGCTCCTGGTGCCAACGAAATCGCAGAACTCGTCGGGGGTCCGATAGCGGCAGCCGAGCACCTTCGGCGCCTTGAGGATCGCCACTTCGTCGTGCTGGACGCCAACGGTGAGATCAGCATGGCGCTCCCATTCGCCAACCAACCTTCCGAACACCGCGTTCACAATGGCTCAGGCAGTTGGTGGGCCAACTGCGCATGGGACTCGCTGGCGATCCCCGCTGCACTCCATGCCGACGCCAAGATCGAGGCTCGTTGGCTCGACGACGACACTCCGGTTGACCTGCGGATCGAGAACGGGCGTCCGGCGGGCGAGGCATGTGATGGACTCGTTCACTTCACGATTCCGGCCCGGCATTGGTGGGACGACATCGTTGAGACATGAACGAACATCCGCTTCCTCCGGTCGGAGGAAAACGTCGACAGAGGGATGGCCGCCCCAGTTCCGGTCATGTGGGAACTCACCCTGGGTTGGTACGGCGATCGGCTCGACCCGGGATGGTCGCCACCTACCGTCGATTATCTCCAAGCCTTGCTTGATGCCTTGGGGCTCACCGACCCGTTCTGGCGGCTGACTTGAACCTCCGAAGACAGGCCTAATAATGGAGGATGACGACGATCAGCTCGGCCCAATGGCGGGTTCACCGAGAACAATGAACGCCGAACCGAACCGATCACGGACCAAGTCCTCGATCTTCCGTTCGGGGGCGAGTGGGGACTTTTGCTCCGAAGTGATCCATGGAGGACGGCCGTTCGCAACGAGGCAGTGGTTTATCGCCCACAGCGACACGATTCTCGCTATCTCACGACCGGCGGACATGACCACGACCTCGCCACAAGGCCCGTTGCGGAAGAGTCGGTAGGCCTCGGGCAAGGCCTCGGCTACCTCAGAGTTCAATGAATCTGAGGTCACACAGAACGGGCCAGTCAAGAGATCCCAGTCGCGCCCGTGCTCCATCACGACACCTTTCCCATGTCGCTTTTGGATAATCTCGAGCGCTCCGTCGGTGGCAAAACCTGCAATGAACGGAACAGTCGGTTCCGTCTCGCCGAGGAGCAGGGACCCCCGCTCTTCCAACGTCGGGGCCCAGACGGGTACCAGACGACTCAGCCATCGGTCCTTCTCATTGATCACGTCGGCAATCAAATTGGAGGCGAAGGTGCGCTGGCCGAGATGCATCACCCCAGGGCCGCGGTAAAGCCGCTGCCGACATCCCGTCGCCAACAACCGGTAGCCGAACTCGATGTCCTCTACACCGCGGACCGGCACGTCCCGGAACCCTCCAGTCGCAGCGTAGACCGAAGCATCGACGCTCAGGAAGCCGCCAACACACAACCGATACGTGCCCGACCTCACGACCGAGTAATCACCCGTGTGCGTCCAGTACAACTCGCGCCACCTCTGCCCTGGAGAGGCCTGCGCCGCAGCTGACCGCTCCATCTCCACGATTCCACGCGTCCGTAACACCTCCATCATGTGGTCGAGGTCGAGATCAGCGAACTCGAGTACCGCATGGACCGCGGCTGGGCGCTCTCGGTGCCAGGCCTGCACCGTAGCGAGCGCCTCGTCGGTGACATGAACGTCGGCGTCGGCAAACACGAATACGTCTTCACTCGCCCTAGCGGCGGCATGATGGCGCGACCGTCCTGCACCAAATCCTGGCCCATCGGGGACCCGAGTTAACTCGAGTGGTCCCCCACCTTGATCTCAAGCGGCGGCTGACTACGATCGTCGGCGACAACGATGCGCTCCACGCGGTGCATCTCAGATGCCACGGCTTCAAGCCGCTCTAGGCCGAAACGGTCGTTTTTGTTCGGGACACACATCGCAAGCGACGGCAGGGCTCCGGATTGAGACGGACGCGGCGAGACCGCTGTCGTCTCGACTCCTGCGATCTCAAGCCCGATGCGGCCCCAGCCAAGCTCCGCTGCGGCGACGAAGTAGGCGTCGATCACCGGCCATGTGTGGCCATCGACTCGCCGGGTGAGCACGAACTCCAGACCATGGTTGCGAAAGGAGATGTGTCCGGAGCGAGCCAGCCGCCCAATCAGATCCTGGTCGACGCTCCGTGGCAGAGAGCTCCAACCACCGACGCCATCAAAGGCAACACGCGATACCAGCAATGCGCCACCAGCGAGGAAACTCGTCTCACTAAGGATTCGACCACCGCGTCGACGAACCACGAGATCCTGCTCCTCAAGCAGTACAAACTCCGCCGCCTTGCCGACAATCGCCACGCCGGACAGGACGTGGAGTAGCCAGAGATCGAGCAGATGATGGGGACCATACAGGTCGTCGTCATCCCACTTGGCAAGATGCTCCGACGTCGTCTTCTCCGTCAGTTCCTGGAGAACGTCACCAAACACCACGTCGTCTTTGAAGACGTGAATCGACGCCTCAGTTACGGCACCGCCTTCCAGCAAGCCGAGGTCGTCTGGCGGTGACACGCCATGCAGCCCCAAAACAAGCTCCAACTCAACCCAACGCTGCGCCTGGATCTGGGTGATCGCACCTGCGACAAACTGGGGCCGGTTGGATGACAGAACCACCGCTACTCGGGGAGCCAGCCAACCTGGCGACTCCACAAACAGAGAGCGAAACTGTGCGTAAGCCAGATGCATCCTTTCAACCTCATCGAGGCGACGCACGTCCTCCACGGAGGGAGCCGGCGACACGACGCCGTCGCCATCAACCAACGGGCGCCCCGAAAGCAACGGCGGTATGAGGGCCAACAGCACGCCCAAGGGGTCGCAGCCCAGGACACCGGAACGATCCAACGTCACGCTTCGGGCCTGCTCGACCCGAGAGCGTTGCTTGTGATTCCAATTTTGACCCACCACGACTGGCTCAACGAGGTAGAGGGCTTGACCGGCCGGCGACAGTGCTCGACGAGTAGCCGCTCGCACGCGCGACTGCACTCGACGGTCAGACGCCCGTTCAAGATCGACACCGAGCGCTACTAGGAGACCGGCAAGTTCGCCGAGGCGAGCAACTCGAAACGCCCTCCCGCGAACCATTTCGCGAATCCGGATATCGCTGCCTTGCCTCGGCGGTAGCCGAGCTCTGCGCAAGGAGGGCAGACCTGCAAAGCGACGCACATAGTTGACTGCGTAACGACGTCCTCGCCGGAAAGCCCAGTAGGCCTTCCGATAGAGGCTGATGACCCGCCAGCGGAGCCCTCTTAAGAGCCAGCGGGCTTTGCGGGAGAGACCGATCGCACAGCCACGAAACCCCCGCAACGCCCAGTGCGCTTTACGTTTTTCGGTTTTGAGACTCGCTGCCCGCACTCCAGGCACCAACCGCTCCAACGTCCACCACCTTGCCGAATTGCGAGCGGAGGAATCTTCGGTGAATTCCCGTTCCGTCATCATGCGATCCGATCAGTCGGCAACAAACACGGCCGCGAGCTGGCCGCCAGGGCGGTAGCGATTATTTCTGCTTCTTGGCAGTCAACGTTTGGGCCATCAGGAAGCAGACCCGCTAGAGGAACTTGCGGATCAGCTTCTCTTTCACGCCGGTGTAGGGCGGATACAGGATCGACGGGTCGGGCTTGGTCGGCTTGCGCATGACCGACTTCAGGTTGGAGAAGGTATCGAAGCCCGACTGGCCGTGGTAGCGCCCTATCCCGGCCTCACCGACGCCACCGAAGGGGAGATCGGGCGGCGTGATGTGCAGTACCACATGGTTGACGCATGCACCGCCGGAACTCGTCGCGCCGAGCACGGCATCAGCGGCATTGCGATCTTCGGCGAAAACGTAGAGCGCAAGCGGCTTCGGACGGCGGTTGACCAGGGCAACGGCCTCGTCCGTGGAACCGACCGTGATGACCGGCAAGATCGGCCCGAAAATCTCCTCGGACATGACCGGCGAGTCGAGATCGGGGTCGACGATCACGGTCGGCTCGACGTGTCGCCTCTCGACATCGACGGTGCCGCCGAAGGCAATGGTGCCGCCATGGCCGTCGAGCAGCCCGGCGAGCCGGCCTGCGTGATGTCGAGACACGATCGAGGAGAAGTCGTCGCTCTCTCCTGCCGCTGCACCCTTGGTGAAGTCGGCGAACGCCGCCTGTATCTTGTCGATAAGTTCGGGGCGTTGGCCTTCAGTAACAAGCACATAGTCCGGTGCAACACAGGTCTGACCGGCGTTGAGCCACTTGCCCCAGGCAAGTCGGCGGGCGGTAACGTCAAGGTTGGCCGACGGGTCGACAAACACCGGGCTCTTACCGCCGAGCTCGAGCGTGACCGGGGTCAGGTGACGGGCAGCGGCCTGATACACGATGCGGCCGACCGCCGTTGAGCCCGTGTAGAAGATGTGGTCGAACCGCTGCTCGAGGAGCTCGGTGGCGACCTGGGCATCCCCCTCGATCACAACGATCGCCTCGGGGTCGACATAGCGGGGCAAGGTCTCGGCGAGCAGCGCGGACGTGGCGGGCGCGATCTCCGATGGCTTGGCGACGACAGCATTACCCGCCGATATGGCGGCTGCGATTGGAAGCAGCACCAACTGCACCGGATAGTTCCAGGGCGCCACGACGAGTGTGACACCGAGCGGCTCGGGAACGATGTGACCCGACCCGGGGCGCGCATTGAGCGGCAGCCGGACCTTGCGGGGCTTGGCCCACGTGCCGACGTGCTTTCGAATGTGCGCGATCTCGGTCGCTGTTGCACCGATGTCGGCTGCGAAGGCCTCCAACGGAGAGCGCCCAAGGTCTGCAGCGAGCGCTGCTTCGAACCGAGGCGCCTCCTCCTTGAGCAACCGCAGCAGACCGTCGAGCTGGGCGTGGCGCCACGCCACCGGACGGGTGCGGCCGCTGTCGAAGACGGCACGCACACCGGAGACGACCCCAGCGATATCGGGTGTTTCGACCGAGAGATTGTCGTGAAGTGCAGGGCGATCGGTCATGGCCATACTCGCCAGCATGCCAGAGGTGCTGCCCCTACAGGCAGCTGGTTCACGAGCGATCAGGCCGACTCGTGCCTCGGATTCATAGGCTCCCACTCAACCCGGGGCCGGTCACCCCACAACCGCTCGAGCTGGTAGAAGAGGCGCTGCTCGCGGTGGAAGACGTGCACGACGAAGGCGCCGTAGTCCATAAGCACCCACTCGCGTTGCTCGAGCCCTTCGACCCGCACGGGGCCGGGCCCGCCTGCGTTCCTTACTTCCTCTTCGACGGCATCAGCGATTGAGTGGACCTGGCGAGGGTTCGAACCACCCGTGATCACAAAGTAATCCGACACGGCGAACACATCACCCACGTCGACGATCAGCGTCTCGTCGGCCTTCTTGTCGTCGGCTGCGGCTGCCGCGACACGAACGAGACGGAGGAGTTCGTCAGCTTCGTTCACGGGATCTCCCAGTCGGCGCCAATCGTCACAGTGAGATCGACGGGTTCGTCAAGTCGCAGCTCGGCCGCAACCTCGGCGTTGAGCTGCGCAGCCAGCGCTTCGGCGAGAGGGGCATCGGCCTCGTCATGGTAGGAGACCGTGGTTGTGGGCAGACCAAACTCGGCAGCATTGCCAACGACGATGAGTTCGCTGAGGCGGGCGACAACCGCCCGGGCCTCATCCGCGATCGAACGATCGCCGACTCCATCAAGCAGGCGGACCGTGGCGACATCAACCCCGGGTGCTGGAATCGGGAGTGGCACCATGCGATCGGCGGTCTCGGCGAGCCAGGCCGTTGCGTTCTCATCAAGGACGTAGGTCGGTTCCGACCCTGCATCGCCCGGCGCGGCTGGCAGCAGCTGGATGTCGGACTGGCCGGTGGCGAGCGCACGCAGATAGGGGGACAGCCCGCTGTCGAACGGAAGCGTTGCGGCGACCAAATCGTCGGCGAGAGCGATCGACGCAAGCCAGCTCTCCCATAGGTCAGCTTGGCGTTCGTTTCGATTCGCGTCGACCTCGCCTGGATTACGCCAGCGATAGACCTCAGCAGCGACCTCCCCTTCGAGCAGCGTTCCGCCTCGCTCCAGCCACACCTCGGAGCCGTCGGCGTCAGTCGAGATCAAGTCGTCCAGGAGGTTGAAGGCGATTGGCTCGGCGAGCTCGAGCAGCCGCCCAAAGCTGATCGTGTCGAATTCGAGGGTCTCAAGGAACCCAAAGCCGAACAGCGCCCCGACTGAGCGCTCTACCCCCCCGGCTCCCTCGACTGCATACACCTCGGCGAGGGTAGGGTCGCCCGCACCATCGGCTGCGAGATCGGCTGATACGAGCACGAGCTGCCCACCGCTATCGAGCAACGTCCGTGCGAGGACCGTCACACCGACGAGCTCGCCGTCATCGATGTGCAGGGTGAGTATCGTGGGCGTGGGAACGGCAAAGGCCTGGTAGCCAGGTGCGTCGGGGTCACTCACGACCTCGACAACGGTGCCGTCGGTGCTGTTGAGCACGGCTCGGGTGCCCGTGCGCCACAGCTGGAAGGACGCCAGGGCGAAACCGACCAAGACCAGAGGGAAAACAAAGCGCCAGAACGGGTTCGCCTTCGGTGCCGGCACCCGTCGCTTGCGTCCACTTCCACTCGAGGTAACCGAATGTTCGTCGAGGTCGTCGAGTTGGATCTCACCCTCATCTCGGGCTTGGTTGTCTCCGGGACTCACGACAGCTCCCGGTAAAGCCCGAAGGAGTCGATCAGGTCCGCCACGCCGGCGGCGACAAGCCCCCCGATCGGCGCACCTTCGGCGACCCGACGCCGAAGGTCTGACGACGACACCTCGAGCACTGGGACATCCGTGAGCGTGAATCGCCATCCCGCCGGCGGTCGCCCGCCTTGACGGCCACCACGATCGACAACGACCACCCTGGCAAGGTCGGCGACGACGTCAGGGCGATGCCACGTATCGAGACCGACGGCGGCGTCGGACCCGATGATCAGATGAAAGGTGTCGTTGGGGTAGGCCGCAGTGAGACTGGTGAGGGTGTCGGCGGTGTACGACGGACCGTCTCGGTCGATCTCGACCGTCGAGACCTGCACCCCGGAAGCGCCGGCCACGGCCGCTTCCACCATGGAAAGCCGGATCGACGCCGGCGTTATCGATCGCTCATCGGACTTTTGCCACGGGTCGCCGGCAACGACGAACCAGACCTCGTCGAGAGCAAGTGTGTGGCGAACCTCGAGAGCGATGGCGAGGTGGCCCACGTGTGGGGGATCGAACGTGCCCCCAAAGACACCGACTTGTCGTCCCGACCTGTTTGACATCGCCGTGAGCATACGCTTTGGACCTCGCAGCACGGTGCTGAGGGCCTCGGCCGAATAGACTCCGCTGTGCAACCAAGTTCTCAGCGCACGTAAACCTGCAGTGGCAACTCATTCACTCGTGACGAACAGTCGGCAGTAGCGCCTAGCCAGCGAATTGCATCGCCGTGGTGACACATGTCACGCCCTGAGTTCTTTACTGGCGCGTAACTTTGTGTGCACAATAAGTCGGTTGGACCGCAGCGATGCGCGTAACTCCAGAGTGCGATCACGGTACCAGCTTCCCCCGCCAAAACCCACCGCCTCGGGAACTTCCCTGGGCGGGTTCCCGATGAATGAGTTTGTCATGAGCGATTCTGTTGGACAGTACCTGAACGAGATTGGCGCCGTCGCCCTCCTGAACGCCCAGGAAGAGCGCGAGCTGAGCCAGACCATAGAGAAGGGCTTCGAAGCCCGTGCTCGCAAGGAGGCCGGCGAAAAGGGTCGTGAGCTCGACCGAGCGATCCGCAACGCCGCCGCTGCCAAGGACCGGTTCATCCGGGCCAACCTGCGCCTCGTCGTGAGCGTCGCCCGCCGCTACCCCCTGCCTCCGGGCATGGAGTTGCTCGATCTCATCCAGGAAGGCAACCTTGGCCTCGAGCACGCTGTCGACAAGTTCGACTGGCGCAAGGGCTTCAAGTTCTCGACCTATGCCACGTTCTGGATCCGCCAGGCCATTGGCCGTGCTCTCGACCAGAAGGCCTCGCTTGTTCGACTCCCCGGCGACCGTTCCGCCAGCCTCCGCGCCGCGCTGCGCGCCGTTTCGGGCGACGGCGATGAACTCGACGACGAGCACGCTCGTCTGCACCGGCTGACCACCCCCACCAGCCTTGACCGCACCATCGGCGACGACGATTCCAACGAACTTGTTGATCTTCTCCCCGACTCCAACCCCGGCCCCGAGGTTGAGGTCATGGCAAACGCCGAAATGGAGATGGTCACCGGTCTGCTCGACATCCTCGATCCCCGCGCCAAGTACGCTGTTGAGCAGCGCTTTGGTCTCGGCGACGGCCGCAAGCGCTCGTACCGCGAGGTCGGCGAAGACCTCGGTGTCACCGCCGAGGCCGCCCGCCGCCTCGTGAAGCGTGCGATCCACTCGGTCCGCGAGCACGCAGCCGATATGGCCGACACCGTCGGTGCCGCCTGATCACACCCCTTCACAACATCATCGCTCACCAGAGCCCCCGCCTCGGCGGGGGCTCTGGCCGTTTTCGCCTGTGAATAACGAGTTGGCACCAGGCTCACGGCACACCACACTTGAGGAGTGACTTCCACCTGGACCCCCAGCACGTGGCGAGACCTGCCCATCAAGCACCAGCCGGCATGGCCTGATGCGGGCGAGCTCGATCAGGCGCTCAAAATGCTCGGCCAGATGCCACCCCTCGTATTCGCCGGCGAAGCTCGGAACCTCACCGATCAGTTGGCCCGAGTCGCTCGGGGCGAAGCGTTCCTGCTCCAAGCGGGCGACTGCGCCGAATCGTTCGACAGTTCGGCCGACTCGATCCGCGACAAGCTCCGCGTGATCCTTCAGATGGCGGTCGTCCTCACCTATTCGGGTGGTCTGCCGGTCGTGAAGGTCGGCCGTATCGCCGGTCAGTTTGCCAAGCCCCGCTCCTCCCCCGTCGAGACCAAGGGCGACGTCGAGTTGCCGTCGTTCCTCGGCCAGATCGTCAACGACATCGGCTTCACCGAAAGCGAACGTCGCCCCGACGCCCAACGACTGCTCACCGCCTACCATCGGGCCGCCTCGACCCTGAACCTGCTGCGGGCCTTCACCCGAGGTGGCTACGCCGACCTCAGCCAGATCTCCACCTGGAACCGCGAGTTCGTCGCCTCCTCCCCCGCCGGCGAGCGCTACGAGAAAATGGCCGACGAGATCGATCGCGCCCTCACCTTCATGGATGCGTGCGGCGTCAACAGCAGCACCGTGCCGGCACTGCACGAAGTCGACTTCTTCACCAGCCACGAAGCACTCCTCCTCAACTACGAAGAGGCGCTCACCCGGGAGGATTCCCTGACGGGCGACTGGTACGACTGCTCGGCCCACATGCTCTGGATCGGCGAGCGCACCCGCCAACTCGACGGCGCCCATGTCGACTTCCTTCGGGGCGTCAAAAACCCACTCGGCTGCAAGGTCGGCCCGACGGCAACAGTGGACGAGGTGCTCGCCCTGTGCGACGCGCTCAACCCCGAGAAGACAGCGGGGCGTCTGACCCTCATCACCCGGCAAGGCGCCGACAACGTGCGCGACAACCTCCCGCCGCTCCTCGCTGCGGTCCGCGACTCCGGCCACCCTGTGGTCTGGGCCTGCGACCCGATGCACGGCAACACCTACACCGCCGAGGGTGGCCACAAGACCCGACATTTCGATCGCATCCTCGACGAGATCGCAGGCTTCTTCGCCGCCCACCGTCAGGAGGGCACCTGGGCGGGCGGCATCCACGTCGAACTCACCGGTGACTCCGTCACGGAGTGCGTCGGTGGCGGTGACGACCTCCAAGAGACGGCGCTCGACCAGGCCTACGAGACAATGTGCGATCCGCGCCTCAATGGTCGCCAGTCGGTCGACCTGGCATTCATGGTCGCCGAGCTCCTCCAGACGGACTGAGCCGGAACGCTGCCGACATCAGGTCGACGCAGACTGCACCGACCTCACAGCCGGAGTGCATCCGGGCGCATGCCGACCTTCGTTAAGGGAACAACACGGGTGTAACCAGCCCGTGCGCATCACATCCCCCCTCCCCTTCACAAGGAAGATTCCCCTTGCGCTCCCTGCTTCGCCTTCTCGCGTTGCTCCTTTCGGTCTCGCTCGTCGCCGCTGCTTGTGGCGACGATGATCCCGTCGAAGAAGCCGACGACGCCATCGAGTCAACCGACGCCACCGAGCCAAGTGACGACGAGATGACCGACGATGACATGGCCGAAGAAGAGGAAGGTCCCGGCACCATTGTCGACGTTGCCGTCGGGGCTGGCTCCTTCGAGACCCTCGTCGCCGCAGTGACTGAAGCCGGCCTCGTCGAGACACTGAGTGGTGACGGCCCGTTGACCGTCTTCGCCCCGACCGACGACGCCTTCGCCGCTGCGCTCGACGCCCTCGGACTCACCGCCGAAGAACTCCTCGGCAACCCCGCCCTCGCTGACATCCTGACGTACCACGTCGTCGCTGGAGCCGTCGATGCCGAGACCGCCATCTCCCTCGATGGCCAGTCCGCCGCCACGGTCCAAGGCGAGGAGATCGACATCGCCGTCGTCGACGGCAACGTCATGATCAATAGTGCCACCGTCGTCACGGCCGACGTCGAGGCCAGCAACGGCATCATTCACGTCATCGATGCAGTCATTCTCCCGCCCACCATCGCCGAGGCGCTCCTCGGTGACGACGACGACACCGCCGAAGCCGACATGGTCGACGAAGAGGCTGCTCCCGAGCTTGGCACCATCGTCGATGTCGCTCATGAAGCCGGCATCTTCACGACGCTCCTTGCCGCCGGCGAGGCAACCGGCCTCTCCGTGCCGCTCGACGCCGACGGCGACTTCACCCTCTTCGCTCCGACCGACGACGCCTTCGCCACCGCTCTCGACGCACTCGGCCTCACCGCCGAAGAGCTGCTGGCCGATACGGAAGCCCTGACCTCGATCCTCACCTATCACGGCCTGCTCGGATCGGTCAGCGCCGAGCAGGCGATTGCACTCGACGGCCAGTCGGTCGCCACCCTCAACGGCGCCGAGATCGCAATTAGCGCAGTCGACGGCGCGGTCATGCTCAACGACACCGCAACCGTGATCCAAGCCGACGTCCTCGCAAGCAACGGTGTGATCCACGTCATTGACGCAGTTCTGCTGCCGCCGGCCTGAGGTTCGTGAAGTTAGTAGCTAGCCCCCAACGTGTCCGTCGGACCCGCCCCGATCCCCTTCTCGGGAATCGGGGCGGGCCGACAGCCGCGACCGAGAGCCTGCGCATGACCACCATCATCAGGGTTGACGACACCTCGTCTCGTTCTCGCTACGCTCACAAGGTGAGCACCGCAGAAGTTCCCGTCGGGCACGATGTCGAAACCGCCTTCGTGCGCGGAAACGAAGACGCCCTTCGGCTTGCCTACAACGAGTACGGCCGCCTGGTGTACAGCTTTTGTGCCCGTTCCCTCGATCCCGAACGCGCCAAAGACGTCACCCAAGAGGTCTTTTTGAGCGCCTGGCGGGCTCGGGAGCGGTACAACCCCGAGAAGGGCCGTCTCGGCGCATGGCTGATGGGCATCGCCCGCAACCGCATCATCGACAATGTCCGCTCCGAAAAGCGTCACAGCGATCGTCGAGCCGACGAAGACACCATCGAACTGTCTACCGAGGCCGAGGTCGATGCGATGAGCGACAAGATGCTCATCGCCGATGCCCTCTGCGAACTTCCAGATCGAGCCCGCAGAGTCATCACCCTTGCGTATTTGCACGACCTGACGCATCCGCAGATCGCCGAACGAACGAATATCCCCCTAGGAACCGTCAAGAGCGACATCCGTCGTGGCCTTGCCCGGATCCGACGCCACCTGGAGGATCAGCATGACTGACAGCAGTCTCCAACTCGACGAAAACGAAACTCGCATCGGCGCCCTCCTGCGCTCAATGACCGAGGATGATCTCGAGTTCGCCGCCCCGCCAGCTGACCTCTGGAACGACATCGAAGCTGCCATGTTCGTCGATTCCCCTTCCGACACTGTGGGAGAGGAGTCTGGCGAGTCTCCGGCGAACAACGTTGTCGACATCACCGGCCGCTTTCGCCAAGGATCGACCTTCTTCGCCGCCGCCGCCGCCGTCGTCGTCGTAGTCATCGGCGCTCTCGTCGTCGCCGCCAGCGGAAACGACGGCCCCGCCTTCGAAGTCGTCGGCGATGCCCAACTCGATTGGGAGGATGGTTTCGTCGACGAAGGACTCACGGTCACCGTCGACGCCACCATTCTCGACACCGGCACCGAGTCGGCCCAAGCCGTTCAGCTCAGCGCTTCCACCTTGCCGGCGCGGGCCGGTGAGGATCTCGAGCTCTGGCTGATCGGTGTCGATACCTTCGGCGAACTCACCATTTCGACCCTCGGCATCATCGGGCGGGACGCAGGCGGCACCTACGAGGTTCCCGACGACTTCGACTTATCGGCATTCGACACCGTGCTTGTCGACATCAGCTACGAGCCACGCGACGGCGACGAGACCCACTCCGGCGCCTCGATCGTTCGCGGCGAAATCATCGACGCCTGACTCGCGACCTTCAGCACGAAAGCCGGGCACGTCGGCAATGCCGCACGTTCAGGCAAGATTGTCGACGAACGCTTCGAGCTGGCGGAGATTCCGCACCTCAAATGTCCCGTCGCAGTGCTGGGCGTATTCGCCAACGATCGAATCGCCAGTGTCCCAGTAGCTCTGGGGCTCGGGATTGAGCCAGTGCACAGCCCGGGCCTTCTCGTTCATCGCCTTGATAATCCAGCTCTCGGAGGCGTGGTAGTTGTTCCGGGCGTCGCCGAGAATCATGATCGAGGTGCGAGCCCCAATTTCGTTGCCGTACTTCTCCCAGAAGACGCCCAGCGCGTGGCCGTAGTCGGAGTGGCCATCAACCCAGACGACATCAGCCTCGGTGTTGACCCGGTGCACAGCTTCGTTGATGTCCTCAACGCCTTCGAACATGTGGGTGACCTCATCGAGGCCGTCGATGAAGACGAAGGCTCGAACCTTCGAGAACTGCCCCGAGATGGCGTACACGAGGTGAAGGGTGAAGCGGGCGAACGCCGCTACTGAGCCAGAAATGTCGGCGATAACGAAGATCTCGGGCTTGTGGGGCCGAGGGTTGCGAAACTTCGGCTCAGCGGGCACACCGCCATAGCTGAGACTGGCGCGCACTGTGCGACGGAAGTCGAGCGGGCCCTTGCGGCCGTGGCGCCGCTTGCGCTGCAGACGAGCGGCGAGTTTGCGGGTGAGCGGCCAGATCGCCTTGCGGAGCGACGCCATCTCCTCACGAGAGGCATGCATGAAGTCGACATCTTCGGGCAGCGGTTTGCGGAGCGTCTTGGCCATCGCTTCGACACCACGGTCGGCAACGAGCCGCCGACGGATCTCCGCCTCGATCTCTTGCTGTAGCTGGTTGGCGCGCGATTGGTACTCATCACGGGCGAGGCGCTGTTCGAAGTCTGACGGGGCTTCGCCGTCTTCGTTCTGTTCCTGCTCGAGCAGCCGTTCGAGCACACCATCGATGTCGAGGTTCCGCAGCGTGCGGTACAGGTAGTAGGTGCCACCGACCGGACGGCCCGGCTCCATGCCGGCATACCGCTTGACGGCCTGGCGGGCGACCCCCCGCATCATCTGCTGATCACCACGCATGAGCGACTGGTAGAGCATCTCAGCCAACTCTTCGGGCGTGAGGTTCTCGCCTCCACCACCCTGCTGGTCGCCACTGCCCTGCTGGTCGCCCTGCTCGTCGTCGTCCATCTCCGGCAACTCGACCAGTTCGTCGCCGATCTGGTAGTCGTCGCCGCGCAACGAGAAATAGACCTCGAAAACCGTCTCGAAGGCCTTCCAGTGGTTGTGGTGCTTGACCAACGTCGCAGCAAGTGCGTACTTAAAAGTCTCGCGATCCTCGAGCGGCACATGGCGGATCGCCTGCATTGCGTCAAGATTCTCCGTGAGGCTGACCGGCAGGCCCGCAGCGCGGAGCTGGACGATGAAACCGTTGAGGAGATCGAGGATCGGATCCCCGACACCCTTCGGCGTCGCGTCAGCAGCGGCGTCGGTGACCGTCATCAGGGCGTGACGCCGTCAGCCGTAGCCAGTTCCTTGAGCGCCTTATTGATGTCACTCTGGTACTTCAAGAGGATGTTTATCGTCGATGCCGCGGTCTGCTCGTCGATCTTCTCGACCCCGAGCAGCACGAGCGTCTTCGCCCAGTCGAGGGTCTCGGAGACGCTCGGGTGCTTCTTGAGCTCGATCTGTCGGATCGAGCGGACGACACGAGCGACCTGACCGGCCAGGTTCTCGGTGATGTCGGGCACCTTGGTGAGGACGATCGTCTTCTCACGCTCCATGTCGGGGTAATCCACGTGGAGGTAGAGGCACCGGCGCTTCAGGGCCTCTGAGAGCTCACGAGTGTTGTTCGACGTGAGGAAGACCAGCGGGATCTGCTTCGCCTCAAGCGTGCCGAGTTCCGGGATTGAAACCTGGTAATCCGAGAGGATCTCCAGCAGAAGCGCCTCGGTCTCGACCTCGACGCGGTCGACCTCGTCGATGAGCAAGACGACCGGTTCTTCAGCACGAATCGCCTCAAGCAATGGGCGGGTCAGCAAGAACTCGTCGCTGAAGATGTCGTCGCTGAGGTCGGTCCAGTCCTCATCGCTACCGCCCTCGGCCTGGATGCGCAACAGCTGCTTCTTGTAGTTCCACTCGTACAGCGCCTTGGCCTCGTCGAGGCCTTCGTAGCACTGGAGTCGGATCAGCCGAGCGCCGGTGATCTCCGAGACGCTCTTGGCCAGCTGGGTCTTACCGGTACCGGCAGGACCCTCGACGAGGATCGGCTTCTGAAGACGGTCGGCGAGGTAGACGACACCCGCAATGCCTTCGTCGGACAGATAGTCGACGCCGGCGAGCTCGTCTTTGAGCGCGGCGACGTCGGAGAAGCGATGCGACATAGGTTCGCAGGTTAGCGCCCGTTAACGCTCCATCCGTAACCGGTCGCGAGGTGTTCTCGCCGTCACGAACGGCGGTGGCCCCGCCCGGCGTGCGGTGCGAGCGATGGGGATCAGCTGCGGATCTGGCCGGTGCCGCGAACCACGAACTTCTCAGTGGTCAGCTGCTCGAGGCCCATCGGGCCGCGAGCGTGGAGCTTTTGGGTCGAGATCCCGATCTCAGCCCCAAACCCGAACTCCTCACCGTCGACGAAACGGGTCGACGCGTTGACCAGCACTGCGGCAGCATCGACCTCGCGGGCAAACCGATCGGCCGAGACGATGTCGTTGGTGATGATCGCCTCGGAGTGGCCGGTGGAGGTCTCATTGACATGACTGATCGCCTCGTCGAGATCATCGACGACCTTGACACTCATCTTCATCGCCAGAAACTCAGTGACGAAGTCATCGTCAGTGGCCGCGCCCATCTCGACGATCGTCCGAGCCCGCTCGTCACCGACCAACTCGACGCCGTCGAGCGCAGCGGCGGCCATCGGAAGGAACGTCTCGGCAACATCGACGTGAACGACCAGCGACTCCGCGGCGTTGCAGACACCGATGCGCTGAGTCTTCGCGTTGTGGGTGATCTCGCACGCCATGTCGAGATCAGCGGACGAGTCAACATAGATGTGGCAATTGCCGGCACCGTCGATGACGTAGGGCACCGTTGCGTTGTCGAGGATCGACTGGATTAACGACGGACCGCCACGAGGGATCAAACAATCGACGTAGCCGCGCTGCTGCATGAACGCCGTGGCTGCTTCACGACGAGTGTCGTCGACCACAACGAGGGCATCGGCAGGCAACCCCACCTTCGGCAGTGCCTCTCGGAGCAGGGAAGCGATGGCGAGATTCGAGGTAATGGCTGATGACGAACCTCGAAGGAAGGCGACGTTGCCAGACTTCAGGCAGAGCCCGAAGGCGTCGCTGGTGACGTTGGGGCGAGATTCGTAGATGATCGCCACGACGCCGATTGGGACCCTGATCTTCTCGATGCGAAGCCCGTTAGGGCGCACCCAACCCTCGGTGATCTCGCCAACCGGATCGCGGAGCGCGGCGATCTGGCGGAGGCCACCCGCCACCCCGGCGATTCGGCTCTCGTCGAGACGGAGCCGGTCGACCAAGCCCGGATCCATCCCCTCGGCCTCGGCGTTCGCCACATCGACGGCATTGGCCTCCGTGACGACATCGGCGTTGGCCTCGAGCAGGTCGGCAGCGGCGTGGAGCGCAGCATCCTTCTCGGCGGTCGAAGCGACCCCGAGCGCGGCCGTGGCCGCCTTCGCTCGTCGGGCGAGTTCGGGGATGGGCGTCGGGGTGTCGATCACGAGACCCCAGCGTAGCGACGGCGACCACTAGCCTCGCTCTCGATGGCTCGGCGTCTCGAACCCACGGTCCTTCTCGCAGCGATTTCTCCCATCACGATTGCGCTCGTCGCAGGTGCCGCCGCGCTCACCCTCCTTCTGAGCGGCTCATTGATCGCCGCCATCGTCGTCGGTATCGCCGTTTACGTTCTCCGAGTGCTGGTGTCGCACCGGATCGCTGCACACGTTGCGACCCTCCCCCGCCGCATCGATCCCTTCGCGCTCCGCGAGCCCTGGCGCTTCTTCGTCCGTGACGCGATCCGGGCCCAAACTCGCTTCACTGAGGCCCTCACCGACACCGAGCCCGGCCCCTTGCGAGATCGACTGCTGGAGATCGGCGAATCGCTTGACGACGGTGTCGAGCAGGCCTGGAAAGCTGCGCAACGAGGTCAACAGCTCACCGACGCACGCCGCCGGATCGATGGCCCCCAACTCCAACGCCAGCTCGAAGGCCTCGATGCTGCCGACCCTCGCCGCAGTGGGCTGGAGGCCCAGCTCGCAACCCACGTCCGACTCGCCGGACGCGAGGAGCGCACACGAACCGAGCTTGAGTCGCTCGACGTGCGGCTCGATGAAGCAGTGGCCCGAGTAACCGAGTTGGGCACGCGCGCTGGAGGTGTCGCCGAACTCGACAAGGTTGCAGCCTCGATCGGCGACGTCGTTCGGGAACTTGAGGCATTACGGCTCGGCCTCGACGACATTGAGGGCGCGGCATGAGCAGGCCCACCAACCGGGGATCACTCCTCATCGGTGCCGGCATCTTCTTGTCGCGTATTGCCGGCCTTTTGCGGGAGATGGTGAGCGGCCGAGTGCTCGGCAACAGCGCCGCGGCCGACGCTCTGGTCACGGCCTTGCGTATTCCGAACCTGTTGCAGAACCTGCTCGGTGAAGGCGTCCTGTCGGCCTCGTTCGTCCCGGTCTACAGCGACGCGCTCGAACACGACGACCGTCGAGAAGCCAGCCGAGTCGCCGGGGCAGTCGGCGCTCTGCTGATGGCGGTCACGGCTGTCGCCGTGCTCGTGATCGTCCTGCTCGCTCGTCCGATCACCCGGCTCCTGGCGTGGGGCCTTACCGGCGACACGTTCAACCTCGCCGTCGAGTTCACCCGCATCACCGCCATCGGCGTCGGCTTCATGGTGATGTCCACTTGGTGTCTCGGCATCCTCAACAGCCACCGGTCGTTCTTTTTGCCTTATGTGGCACCGGTCGTCTGGAACCTTGCTCAGATCAGTGCGCTGCTCGTCGCCTGGCAACGTGACTGGAGCCTCGCCGATGCCGCCCGAGGGGTGGCGATCGGTGTCGCCGTCGGTGCCGTTCTTCAACTACTCGTGCAGCTTCCGACCGTCCTGTCGCTCACGCGCGGTATTCGCTTTGCGTTCGACAACTCGAACCCCCGCGTCCGTGATGCCAAGCGCCGATTCGGGCCAGCCGTCCTCGGGCGTGGTGCCGTGCAGCTCAGCGCCTACCTCGATCTCTTTCTCGCCTCGTTCCTCGCCGCCGGGGCCCTGTCGGCGCTCTTTAAGGCTCAGATCCTCTACACGCTGCCGGTGAGCCTCTTCGCGATGAGTATCGCTGCGGCTGAGCTTCCAGAGTTGTCTCGTCTGTCCGACAAACCAATCACTGTCGCCCACCGAGCCAACGCCGCCTTGCGACGGATCGCCTTCTGGATGTTGGCATCGTCGCTCCTGCTGATCGCGGCCGGAGAACCGATCGTCCAGGTACTGTTTGAAGGCGGTGAGTTCGGCTCCGACGACACCTCGCTCGTTTGGTTGATCGTCGTCTGCTACGCCTTCGGCCTCCCGGCGATCGGCCTCAGCCGCATGCTCCAGAACGCCTCGTTTGCAGCGGGCGACTCGAGAGGACCAGCCCGTCTCGCCGCTCTTCGGGTCACGATCGCCGCGGTGGTCGGCATCCTCATCATGTTCCCGCTCGATCGGGCCTTCATCGGGCCCAACGGCATCGAGGCGCTCGGTGACGCCGTCGGGCTCGCAGGGCCGCTCGACACCGAACAGCGGACCGACGAGTCGCTTGTCCGCCTTGGGGCGGTCGGTTTGGCAATCGGCTCCGCCATCGGTGCATGGGTCGAGTTGATGCTGCTGGCAAGGCTCCTCAATCGTCGCCTGCCGGCGCTACGGCCCCCGTCATCGGCGCTCTGGCCACCGACGCTTGCCGCATCGGTCGCCTTCGCCGTCACGGCGGCGATGAAGCTTCTGACCGGATCGCTTCCGTCCCTGCTCGCCGTTGCCCTTACGGTCGGCGTTGGCGGGTCCGTCTACGTCGTCGTCTGCTTCCGCACCGGTGTGCGAGAGGCGGACATGGTGCTGCGCTCGGCGCGACGCGCGATCTGGCGCTGAGTCGCCGTCCGAACGAGACGTTTCTGATCTACGATCAAGGTCATGCTCAGCTATCTTCGTAAGCGCTGGAACTACCTCCTGGCCAAGCTCAACTTGCGCCACGAGGAGACAGCCGATCCCAAGGTGCAGCTCGAACAGGCCATCTCTGAGGCCAAGGATCAGCACCGCCGCCTCCGCGAACAGGCGGCCAATGTGGTGGCCAACCAGAAGCAGACCGAGATGCGCATCAACGACGCGCTCGAGAAGCTCGAGAAGGCCAACGCCAACGCCCGCCAGGCCATCTTGATGGCTGAGGAGGCCGCCGCCCGAGGTGACGCCGAGGAAGTCGATCAGTACACGTCGGCCGCCCAGCAGTTCGCCGATCGTCTCCTCGTGCTCGAGGAGGAGATCGAGAGCCTGAAGGCAATGCATTTCCAGGCCACCGAAGCCGCCGATCAGGCCAAGTCAGCCGTCAAGCAGAACGCGCAAGTCCTCCAGAAGCGTCTGAGTGAGAAGTCGGCTCTCCTGTCGAAGCTTGACCAGGCCAAGATGCAAGAAACGGTCAACTCGGCGCTGTCGACCCTCAACGAGTCGATCGGCGATGACGTCCCCTCCTTCGACGAGGTACGCACCAAGATCGAGGCTCGCTACGCAAAGGCTTCCGCTGTCGCCGAAATCAACGAGTCAGCGGTCGAGTCCAGCATGCTCGAGATCGAAGAGGCGGCTCGTTCGGTCGAAGCGGCCGCCCGGCTGAATCAGATCAAGGCCGATCTCGGAATCAACACTGCGCCGGCGCCCGAGGCGATAACCGAAGGCGAGATCGTCGACGATCCCGACACCGCCTGATAAGCACCCGGCTCTCAGGCCGGGATCGTGACCAGATCGTCGGCGTGGATCACCACCACCGGCGACCCGGCGGGCAACACGTCACTGCGCTGTCCGGCAACGTGTCCGATCTCGGCGCTGCCGTGGCGAGCCAACCCCTTCGCGAACACCGAGCCTTCGGTGTCGACCACCTCGACGGGCGAACCCGGGTCGAACTCGCCTTCCACGCTGCGAACGCCAGCGGCGAGCAGCGAATTTCCCGTCTCGAGCGCTCGGCGAGCGCCCGCGTCGACCACCACCCGTCCCTGAGCAACGACTGCAAAGGCAATCCAGAGCTTGCGAGCGGCCAGACGGGTCTCCCGTGAGCGGACGGTGGTGCCGACCCCTGAGGCACCAGCAACTGCATCGGCGACGACATCCTCACGGGCAGCGTTCGCGATCACGGTGTCGACACCGGACCAGGAGGCGATCTTGGCGGCGGCGAGCTTGGAGGCCATACCGCCACTCCCCCGAACGGTTCCGGCCCCGCCGGCCATCGCCTCGGTCTGGGAGTCGATCTCGTGAATCACTTCGATCAGCGACGCCGAGTGTTCGACGCGCGGGTCGGCGGTGAGCACGCCCTGGGTATCGGTAAGCAACACAAGACGGTCGGCGTCGACCAGGTTGGCGACGAGGGCGGCGATGCGGTCGTTATCGCCCCAGCGAATCTCATCATCGGCAATGGCGTCGTTTTCATTGACGACCGGAACCACACCGAGTTCGAGGAGGCAGGTGAGTGTCTGGCGGGCGTGGAGGTACTGAGCCCGAACGATGAAGTCGTGCGGGGTCAACAGCACCTGACCGGAGACGAGGCCATAGCTCACCAACTCAGCCCGGTAGACCTCCATCAACGCCAACTGGCCGACGGTGGCGACAGCCTGGAGGGTGGCAGCGTCGCTCGGTCGGTTCGCTCCGCCGAGGCCGAGTTCGGGAAGGCCGGCTGCAATCGCACCGGACGTGACGATCACGACATCGCTTCCGCTGGCCCGCAGTGCGGCCACCTCACGACAAAGCTTCGCGATCGTGGCTCGGTTGACGGCGCCCTCATTATCGGTGATTGACGAGGTCCCGATCTTGACAACGACGCGGCTCACTCGTCGTCCTCGTAGTCGAAGCTGAAGTTGCCAATGTGCACTGCGTCGCCGAACTGCACACCCGCCCGACGCAACGCAGCGTCAACGCCAAGCTGGGTAAGGCGCTGCTGGGCGAACTCCAGGGCTTCCTCATTCGTGAGGTCGCTCAGCGCCACCGCCCGGAGTGCAGCACGACCAACCACGTTCCACGAGCCGTCGTCGAAGCGTTCGATCGAGACCTCGCTGCCCACGGGCCGGTGGATGGTGACGGCCTCTTCCTTGGGCGTGTTGAGGCGAGCCTCGCGGACGAGCTCGGTGAGCGCACCGAGCACCTGTGGCAAACCGGCGCGAGTGACGGACGAGACGACGAGACCGTCGAAGTCGTGCTCCGGCACCAGATCGGCGCGTGAACCCACGACGAGACGCGGGCGATCGAGCAGGTCAGGCCGGTACGAGCCCAGCTCGGCGAGCAGCACGTCCAGCTGCTCTTGCGGCGTCACACAATCCCATGGGGCGAGATCGAGCATAACCAGCAGTACACGGGCACGTTCGACATGCCGGAGGAACTGATGGCCGAGACCCTTGCCCTCGGCCGCACCCTCAATGAGGCCCGGGATGTCAGCGAGCACCATCTCGAACTTGTCGTCCATCCGGACAACGCCGAGGTTCGGCTCCAGCGTCGTGAACGGATAGTTGGCGATCTTGGGCTTCGCAGCCGACACCGAACTTATGAAAGTCGACTTGCCGACATTGGGAAAGCCGACGATGGCGACGTCGGCCATGAGCTTGAGTTCAAGGCGCAGCCAACGCTCCTCGCCGTGCTCGCCCTGTTCGGCGAAGGACGGCGCCCGTCGCTTGTTCGACAGGAAGCGGGCGTTGCCACGGCCGCCCTCACCGGCCTGAGCGGCCAGCCAGCGGTCGCCGTGGTGAACGAGGTCGACGAGCGGTTCGCGACTTGCATGGTCGAGCACGACGGTGCCTTCCGGTACCCTCACCTCGAGACCTTTCCCGCGCGCACCGTGCCGGTTGCTTCCAGAGCCATGACTGCCGTTGTCACCTTTGCGATGAGGATGATCTCGAAAGGCCAGCAGGGACGCGACATTGCGATCGGCGACAAGCCAGATCGACCCGCCGTCGCCACCATCGCCGCCGTCAGGACCACCCTTGGCGACGTGCGCTTCACGCCGGAACGCAACACAGCCGGCGCCACCGTCGCCGCCCTTGACGTTGATGTTGCACTCATCGAC
>CAJWHS010000022.1 GCA_913041415.1 uncultured Acidimicrobiaceae bacterium
AGTGTTCGGACCGTGCGAGGCGAAGCTTTGGCCGCACGGCCAAAACTCGTCCGCGGGTCGGGACGTTGATGATGACGGCCGATAAGGTCGGTGTCATGATCGAGCCGGATTTCCTGCGTTTCGACACGCTGAGCCTGCATGCGGGCCAACAGCCTGACCCCACAACCGGGGCCCGGGCGGTGCCCCTGTACTTCACCACCTCCTATGTGTTCGACGACTCCGACCACGCGGCAGGACTGTTCAATCTGGAGATGCCCGGGCATCTCTACTCGCGTCTCACCAACCCGACGGTCGCCGTGCTTGAGGAGCGTCTCGCAGCGCTCGAAGGCGGGGTTGGTGCCGTTTGCACGGCCAGCGGTCAGGCTGCCTTTTTTCTCGGGGTCGTCACCCTGATGGGCCAGGGCGGTCACATCGTCGCCAGCCGTAACATCTATGGCGGCACCCACCAGATGCTCAATGTGACCTTGCCCCGGCTCGGGATCACCACCACCTTCGTCGATCCGCGAGACCCGCAGGCATTCAAGGACGCCATCACCGACGAGACCCGCCTCGTCTTCGCCGAGACCCTCGGCAACCCCGGTGTCGAAGTCCTCGACATCCCGGCTGTCGCTGAGGTCGCGCATCGTCACGGGCTCCCGTTGATGGTCGACTCGACCTTCTCGACGCCCTACTGCATCCGCCCAATCGAGCACGGGGCCGACATTGTGATGCACTCCGTCACGAAGTTCCTCGGCGGCCATGGCGTTGCACTGGGTGGCGCACTGGTCGACGGCGGCCGTTTCGACTGGGAAGCATCGGGTCGTTTCGACACGCTGACCGAGCCCTATGTCGGGTATCACGGTATCTCCTTCGCTGATGAGTTCGGTCCTGCGGCCTTCATCACCCGGGCCCGGGCCGAGGGCCTGCGCGACTTCGGTGCGGCGATGAGCCCGGCCAACGCCTTCCAGCTCTTGCAGGGCGTCGAAACGCTCCCGTTGCGCATGGCGCGACACGTCGAGAATGCCCGAGCCGTCACCGAGATGCTCGAGGCGAACGATGCCGTGGCCTGGGTGAAGTACCCGACCGCATCGGACCACCCCGACCGTGCGCTCGCCGCCGAGCTGTACCCGAACGGCACGGGCGCCATTCTCAGCTTCGGCGTGAAGGGCGGCCGCGACGCTGGCAAGGCCTTCATCGAGAGCGTCAAGCTCGCCAGTCATCTTGCCAACGTCGGCGACGCCAAGACGCTCGTGTTGCATCCGGCCAGCACCACCCACCAGCAACTCTCGGCCGAGGACCTTGAGGCCGCCGGGATCGGTGAAGATCTGATCCGTGTGTCGGTCGGCATCGAGGACGTTCGCGACATCATCGACGATCTCAACAGCGCACTGAAGATCAGCCAGCGATAGGCACGGAAGCGAGCGATGGACATCACCCTCGACAACAAGACGGTCCACTACGCCAACGGTGGCTGCGAGCACGACCCAGCCCTGCCTGGTGTGGTGCTCGTGCACGGGGCCGGCATGAACCGCACCGTCTTCCAGTTGCAGACCCGCTACCTCGCCCACCACGGCTACCGGGTCGCCGCAATCGACCTTCCCGGTCACGGTGGGTCGGAGGGCCCGGCGATCGAGACGGTGCCCGAGATGGGGGAATGGCTCACCGACGTGATCGTGGCGCTCGACATGGGGCCAGCCCACGTGATCGGTCACTCGATGGGCACCTTCATCGGTATGGAGGCTGCAGCACAGCGACCCGAGACGGTGGCGTCACTGATACTCATCGGCACGGCGGCGGCGATGCCGGTTCACCCCGAACTCCTCGATGCGGCGGCCAACGACGTACCGCACGCGTCGAATCTGATGTCGTCCTGGAGCTTCGGTGCCCCGGCTCACATCGGCCGTCACGCCACGCCCGGGATGTGGAACATCGGGGGATCGCGTGCCCTGCTCGACACAAGCCGTCCGGATTCGCTCGGGATCGACATGACGGCATGCAATGCCTACGCCACCTCGCTCGACGCAGCCGCCGCCGTCTCCTGCCCCGTGACCTACATCCTCGGAGCGATGGACAAGATGACCCCGCCGAAGCGGGCCGCCGATCTGATCGCGGCCACTGAGGGCGCCACGGTCGTGACACTCCCCGGCGTCGGCCATATGATGATGAGCGAGGCCCCCGTTGCCGCCCTTCAGGCGATGGTCGGTGCCCTCGAGTCGGTCACGACCTGAGTTGTCGCCGGCTTCCGTCTGGCCGCACCGGTTGACGACTCAGCTTCGGTAAGCGCTCGCAGCGGCGAGTCGCCCCGGCGCCGAGGCGTGGTCGATCTCGATCCCGACCCACCCCCGCACGGAGTTGATCAACCAGACTCGATCGGCCTCGCGAAGATCGTCGTAGGTGACCATCGCCTCGACGATGTCGCCGCGATCCAGGAGCTCTGCGCGCATCGTGCCGGGCAACAACCCGGCCTCGACCGGCGGGGTTCGGTACTCGTTGTCGATTTCGACCACGAGATTGGCGATCGTCGACTCGCACAGCTGACCGAGTCGATTCCAGAGCAAGACGTCGAAGGCCTCAGGGAACCGCTCGCGGGCCTCGTCGTAACGATCCCGGCGGGTCGTCTTGTGACGGAGAAACTCGTCGCCGCGATCGATCGGGCGCGTATCGAACACCACGACCGGGTTCGGATCGGGCATCGGCATCGCTTGTGGTTCCACCTCGACGGCGCCGCCGAGTCCAACGAGGACTCGGATCACCTGAGGCTCATCGGCGTTGAACGACTCGATCTTGCGTCGGACCTCGTCGGGGTCGACATCGAACCCAAAGTGGGTGGCGGCGATTGAAAGCCGGTCGAGATGCCGTTCGAGCAGCACCGATCCGCACTCTGGAGTCCATGCAATCGACTCGAGCAGCCGGAACGGTCGGTCCGCCCGGTACAGCACGCGGGCCTTGTCATGCGCCTCGTTCCACTCGGCTGTCGGGTCGGAGTCCCACACCACACCCCCGCCGACGCCGTAGGTGGCCCGGCCGAGGTTGGTGTTCACCCACGCCGTGCGAATTGCAATGTTGAACTCGAAATCGCCGTTGGGTGGGATTGCGCCGATCGTGCCGGTGTAGAGGCCACGGGGGGTCCGCTCGAGGTCGGCGATGAAGCCGGCGGTGTTGACCTTGGGCGCGCCGGTGATCGACGCGCCGGGGAAGGTGGCGGCGAACACGTCGAAGAGGCCGGTGTCCGTTTGCGCTTCGACGGTGGAGGTCAGTTGGTGGACCGTCGAAAAGCTCTCGACCGTGTGCAGCGCCGTGGTCATCAGCGAGCCGTTATCGCCGATCCGACCGAGGTCGTTGCGCACCATGTCGACGATCATCGTGTTCTCGGCTCGATCCTTCTCACTCTCGAGAAGTTCGCGGACGATGTCGGCGTCGTTGACCGGATCGGGGTGGCGAGGCCGAGTGCCTTTCATCGGCCGACTTTCGAGGGTGCGACCGCAGCGACGGATGAAGAGCTCTGGTGATGCCGAGCACGCAGCCCGGTCCCCAAAATCGAGGTAGGCGAGGTGATTTGCGCTGCGCTGGGCACGGGCCATCGCTGCGAAGAAGCCGAGCGGATCGCCGTCGAAATCCGCTTCGAGCCGCATCGTGTAGTTGACCTGATACGTCTCGCCACGGGCGATGAGATCCTTCACCCGCCGGATATCGGCCTCGTACTCCCGTCGCACGCGGGTGGCCTCCCAGCGCCCGATCGCAAAGTCACCTCCCGACGGCAATGTCGTCGTGGTGGGTGCCTCGAACGCAGCGAACGACGCCAACGGGACATCCTCGGCCCGCAGCGATCGCAGGGCCACGTCGAAGGCGGGTCCGGCGTCGTAACTGACCATCCCGACGACCCAGAGGCCACGCCGGTTGGCTGCTTCGGCGGCGTCGAGGACGCCTTTCACGCCGTAGAGCTCGTCGGCCTCCCACGAATCGACCGGATCGGCGAAGGCGAGCCATTCCCGCACCCCGTCAACAGGGTGACGGAGGACCGCCCGTTCCAGTGACATGCAGGCAGTATGCCCGGTAGCGTTCACGTCGGCGCCGCCATGGGGTGCGGCGGTCGGTCGGAGGCGATGCCTCTGGCGGGAGTAGAAGAGCCTTGGCCGATCCGACGCTCCACCCAGATGAGGGGATCATCGAGGGTGGTCCGCTCATCGAGGACAGCCCCGCTACTGCAGCGCGGGCGTTGTTCCTCGGCATCCTTCTCCTGATGGCCGGCAACGGCCTGCAGGGCTCGCTCATCGGTGTGCGATCTGAGACCGAGGGCTTCTCGGTCACCGTGGCCGGTTTCGTGATGGCCGCGTATTTCGCCGGCTTCCTGTTCGGCAGCCGTGTCGCCGAATCACTGATCGCGAACGTCGGCCACATTCGAGTCTTCGCCGGCCTCGCCTCGATGGCGTCGACGGCGGTGCTGATCCACGCACTGTTCATCGATCCGATCACCTGGGGTCTGATGCGGTTCGTGACCGGCCTGTGCATGGCCGGCCTCTACGTGACCGAGGAGTCATGGCTCAACGACCTTGCGACGAACGCGACGCGCGGACGGCTTCTGTCGAGATACATGATCGTCACGATGGGCGGTATGACAATCGGGCAGTTCCTGCTCGATGTCGCCGATCCCGACGGCGTGAAGCTCTTTCTCCTTGCGTCGGTTCTCGTCTCGGCCTCACTGATCCCGGTCGTGCTCTCGGCCTCGAGTAACCCGCCGCTCGTCGTCTCCGAGCGCATGTCGCTGCGCGAACTGGCCAGCATCGTCCCGACCGGCATCTTCACCACATTCTTCAGCGGTGCGTCGGCCGGGATCCTCATCGGGCTCGGCGCCGTGTACGCCGTCGCCGTCGACGTTCCTGACTCCCGGATCGCAGCCTTCCTTGCGGCGCCGCTGTTCGGCTCGATGCTGCTGCAGTGGCCGATCGGCTGGATCTCCGATCGAGTGTCGCGTCGAGGTGTAATCCTGGCCGTGGCAGGTATCGCTGCGGCCACATGTGTCGCGCTGGCCGGCGTGACCGAAGGCAGCTGGACTGCCGTTGGCCTGATGGCGGTGCTCGGGGCGGTGTCGTTCTCGATCTACTCGCTGACGATCGCCCTCACCGCCGACTGGCTGCCGACTGCCAAGCTCACATCTGGCTCGGCGGTGCTCGTGCGGGTGAACGGCGTCGGAGCGCTCGCCGGTCCACTCGTCGCCACAGTCGTCATCGGCTCGACCTCGCCGATCGCCTACTTCTGGAGCATGGCAGCGATCAACTTGATGATCGCTGCGCACCTCGTCTGGCGGATCGTCGTCGCCGACGCTCCCGAACACCCCCGGACGTTCGTCGCCTTCCCGGCTCGGGCATCCGCCGGGGCGATCGCCCTCATGCGCGGCCAGCGCACTCGAATCAACGACGAAAACTGATCGCAGGCCACGTCCCGGCCGACGCTCCTGGCGCCCAAATCTTCCTCGCCAGCGGACCGGTTGCCGCTCAGTCGTCGGTGACGTCCCACGGGGCGACCCAGTCGCCGTCCATGCGGAACGAGAGCTGGTTGTCGGCCTCCACAGCGACGGCTGCAACGTCGGCGGCGGTTCGGCCACCCGCAGCGGCAACCTCGGCCACCGGTTCGGGCCGCAGATCAAGGCCGCAACGTCGAAACCGGCATCGACCAGGCTGAGGCACATGGGCAGACCCATGTTGCCGAGACCGATGAAACCGATGGTTTCCGAGGATGGCGTCTCAGCCATGGCTGCTTCTAGTAGTTGGCGTCGGGCATTGACGCCTTGCGTCGGCCGATGAAGTCCTGGAGTTCGGCGTCGATCACCTCGTCGAGGCCTGGCCCGGTGTACTCGGCGAGCATGCGCTTCCAGGTCGTGTTGGCCCGCTGCGCCGAGGTGAGTGAACCTTCGTCGGTCCACTGCTCAAAGCTGTTGTTGTCAGCCTCGGTCGAGCGAGCAAAAGCCGTCTCGAAGTTTTGCAGCGTGTGACCATTGCCGAGGAAGTGTTCGCCGTGCGGGTTGGTGCGGAAGGCCTCCATGGCCTGACCGTTCTCGCTGATGTCGATGCCGCGGGCGTACACGTCCATGAAGCCGAGCTGGTCGGCGTCGAGGATGAGCTTCTCGAAGCCGAGGGCGAGGCCACCCTCCTGCCATCCGGCGGCGTGCAGCACGAAGTTCACCCCGGACAGCACGGTCGGGATGATCGTCGACGACGACTCGTAGGCCGCCTGGGCATCGGGGTACTTGGACGCAGTGAACTGGCCGCCCGAACGGAACGGCGTGCCGACCCGGCGGGCGAGGGCCGCCATCACCGAGATGGCCTGACCACCCTCGGGAGTGCCGAAGGTGGGAGCACCGGTGGCCATCGACATCGACGAGGCGAAGGTGCCGAAGATCACGGGGGCGCCCGGACGGACGAGCTGGGTGTACGCCATGCCTGACAGGGCCTCGGCGAGCGACTGGGCCGCGAGGCCGGCGACGGTCACCGGCGACATGGCGCCGGCGAGGATGAACGGCGACATGATGCACGCCTGGTTGGCGCGGGCGTATTCCGTGGCGGCGCCGAGCATCGTGGCGTCCCAGCGCAGCGGCGACGAGGCGTTGATGAGCGAGGTCATCACCGTGCGATCCTGGAGATCGCCGCCGAAGGCGATTCGGCTCAGCTCGATCGAGTCGGCGGCCCGCTCAGCTGCGGTCACCGAACCCATGTACGGCTTATCGCTGTACTTGATGTGGGCGTGCACCATATCGAGGTGCCGCTTGTTGACCGGCACGTCGACCGGTTCGCAGACCGTGCCGCCACTGTGGTGCAGGTGAGGCAGTTCGTAGACCAGCTTCACGGCGTTCTGGAAGTCCTCAATGGTGCCGTAGCGGCGACCGTTGTCGAGGTCGAACACGAACGGTGAGCCGTAGTTCGGCGCGAACACGGTCGTGTTCTCGCCGATCTTTACCGAACGTTCGGGATTACGGGCATGCTGGATGTAGGACGTCGGCGCGTTCGTCTCGACGATCTCTCGACACATCCCCTTCGGGAAGTAGACCATCTCGCCTTCGACCTTTGCGCCGGCCTGACGCCACAGGTCGAGCGCCTCCGGGAACTCCTGGAACGCCACCCCGACGGTAGCGAGGATCTCCTCGGCATTTTCCTCGATGGCGGCGAGACCCTCTTCGGAGAGCATCTCGACCGGCGGCATCGTGCGCTCCAGGTACGACTTGGTTGCCACACTGGCCGCACGGGCCGCCTGCCGGCCGGCACGGCCACCACCTCGACGGCCGCCCCGGCGGCCTCCGGTTTCCTCGGTGACGTCGCTCATGCTTGTTGCCTTTCGCTCTTCGCGGAGGCCTCGCCTCCGTTGCTGTCCCGTCGACGACGGCGCCGTCCGCCGGCCTTGGACGCATTCCGCTGGGGCAGCGTCACGACCTCGGCTAGGTGGGGGCTCGGTGCGGTGGCGTGGGGGAACGCCATGGCCGACACGAACAACTCCTGGAACCGGGGTTCGGTGGCCGTCTCGATCTTCTCGATGGCGCGAACCGCGGCGGCGACCTCGTCGCGCTGCTCGGCGCTCACCAGCATCCGGACCGTGCCCGCGCCGGCGGCGTTGCCGACCGCCCGCACACTGTCGACGGGGCAGTCGGGCACAAGGCCGAGGATCAGGGCATAGACCGGGTCAATGTGGGCGCCGAAGGCACCGGCGAGCCGTACGTCGTAACACTCGCTGATGCCGGCATGCTCCATCAGGAGGTCGATGCCGGCACGAAGGGCTGAACTGGCGAGCTGGATCTGACGGACGTCGTTTTGGGTGATCGCCAGCCGCGGGTGCACGGTGCCGTCGGCATCGGCGTACTCGGCGCAAATCACGTAGGCGAACGTGCGCTCGTCGGGGACGATGCGGTCGGTCGTCGCAGACAGGTCCTGGATCATGCCGTTGTGGTCGCACAAACCGGCCAGGAACAGTTCGCCGATAACCTCGATGATCGCCGAGCCGCACAGGCCAGCGATGTCGAGCGTTGCGGTCTGCCCAGCGAATTCGGGCTCGTCGCTCCATGCGTCGGCACCGATCACCTTGAAACGGGGTTCGTAGGTGTCGTGGTCGATCCGGATGCGCTCGATCGCTCCGGCGGTTGCGCGCATGCCCGACGAGATCTGCGCACCTTCGAGCGCCGGGCCGGTCGGCGAGGATGCGGCGAAGGTGCGCTCGGCAGTGCCGAGCACGATTTCGGCGTTGGTGCCGATATCGACCATGAGCTGTGGTTCGAGGGTGGCGTGCGTGCGCTCGTTGAGCGTGGCCGACGCAGCGTCGGCGCCGACGTGGCCGGCGATGCATGGGCCGACATGGCAGCGGGCGTAGGGCAGGCCCAGATCAAGATCATCGGCTCGCATGTCGACCGGTTCGCCGACGGTGAGCGTGAACGGTGCGGCGCCCAGCGGCGTGGGGTCGATGCCCATCAGCAGGTGATGCATGACGGGGTTGCCGACGAGAACGATGTCGTGGATCTGCGTCCGGACGTCGTCGGGCAGGAGGTCGGTGTCGAGATCGTTGCAGAGGTCCTCGATGAGGGCTTCGAGCGCGCCGCGGACGGCTGACGTGAGTTCGTCGTCGCCGCCTGGATTCATCATCACGTAGCTGACTCGACTCATCAGATCCTCACCGAAACGGATCTGAGGGTTCATCGCTCCGGCGTTGGCGACGACATCGCCGGTGGCGAGATCGACGAGGTAGCCGGCAATAGTGGTGGAGCCGACATCGACGGCGACGCCGTAGACGACCTCATCGAAGCCTGGACGGACGGCCATGACCGACCCGTCGCGGTGCACGATGGCGGTGACCGCCCGTTTGCCGTCGATGATCGCCGGGTGGAGTTCCGGGAGCACGCGCGCCTCGACGTTGGCGCTTTCGATACCCCAGTCAACCGCAAGCGCCTCCCGCAGGATCTCGACATCGGAACGCTCGTCGCCCAGCTCAAGTTCGGGAAGCTCGACATAGCGAGCGGTGATGAGCGGATCGAGGGTCAGTCCGGGCAGATCAATCTTCTTGCGGACGACCGGACGGTGCACCTGGCTGGCGGGTGGCACGTCGACGACGACGTCGGCCAAAGCGGTGGCCATGCAGCCGAGGCGGCCGCCGGGCTCGATCGTGCGACGACCCTTGTAGTCGGTCTCCGAGGAGGTCCACGGTGACAACGACGATTCGTCAGAAGTGATGCCCCACTTGGCGAACTCGCCCACAGAGGGCGTGACCTGGCAGCGCCCGCACAGGCCACGCCCGCCGCAGGTCGAGTCAAGGTCGACCTTGACCGTTCGTGCTGCATCGAGCAACGAGGTGCCGGGCGCGACGTCGGCATGTACCCCGGAGGGGGTGAACACCACGGTGACGTTCCCGTCGCCTGGCCGGCTGGTCATCGCCTCAGTTACTCCGGGTCAGCTACCGGCGGAAGCGGCACGACGACGGCCACTGCGACGGCCACCACGGGCACCCTCGCCGGCCTCGCCGGGGTTGCGATTGGCAGCGATCCAGGTCGCGCAGTTCTCGTCCTGTCCGTTGAGAACGTCGGCCCCCATGATGGCCGTCTTCACCTCGCCGTGGAGCGGGTTCATGATCGCAGAGGTCATGCCGGCACCGATCGACATCGCCAGGAAGGTGCCGGTGATGTTGTGGCGGTTGGGCAGACCGAACGACACGTTCGAGGCGCCGCAGGTGGTGTTGACCTTGAGTTCGTCTCGGAGGCGGCCGACGAGTTCGAAGACCTGACGGCCGGCGGTGCCCATGGCCCCGATCGGCATGACGAGCGGGTCGACGACAACGTCATCGGCCGGGATGCCGAAGTCGGCGGCCCGGTTCACGATCTTCTTGGCGACCTCGAAGCGCACATTGGGGTCCTCGGAGATCCCGGTCTCGTCGTTGGAGATAGCGACGACGGCGGCGCCGTGCTTGGCGACGAACGGAAGGACCCGCTCGAGGACCTCCTCCTCACCGGTGACCGAGTTGATGAGCGGCTTGCCCTCATAAATCTCGATGGCGGCCTCGAGGGCCTCGACGATCGAGGAGTCGATGGCGATCGGCACGTCGGTGACCGCCTGGACTTCCTGGATGGCTCGCACGAGGAGGGCGGGCTCGTCGGCCAGCGGGATGCCGGCGTTGACGTCGAGCATCTGGGCACCGGCTTCGACCTGCGCGATGGCGTCGGAGACGACCCGGCTGAAGTCGCCGTTCTTCATCTCTTCGGCGAGCAGTTTGCGGCCGGTCGGGTTGATGCGTTCGCCGATCATGACGAAGGGACGACCGAAACCGATCACCACCTCCTTCGTTTCGCTGGAGATGATGGTGTCGGTCATGATTGGCTTTCTTGTTCGGGGTCAACTCCGGACACGCCGGCATTGGGATCGAGACCACCGTTGGCCACGAGGGCCTCGAGCACGTCTCGGGGATGGTCGTTGTCGAGTTGTTGGGCTGCGGCGTGGGCGGCCGCGACCGCGTCGCCTGCGACGCTCGTGGCCACTCGGCGCCACTCGTTCACGTAGTCGTCGGTTGTGGTGAGTCCGGCGACGGCGGCGGCCCGGTCGATCGCGACCTGGAAGCGATGATGCATGAGCACCTGCTCCTTGCCGCCGTCCTCGGTCGTGGCGGTTACCTGAGCGGGGATGTCGCGCCAGTAGATGGTGGTGAGCCCGGGCCCGCCACGTTTGCGTCGAGGCATCAGACGTGGTCCTTTTCGGCGGCGGACCGGGTGCTGATCGTCACGATCGCCGGTTCGAGGTCGCCGTAGGTGGTGGCAACCCGTTCGAACGCGAGGCCGAGTTCATCCGCGCACGCACGAGCCCGGGTGTCGAGGTCCGGATCGTCGGTCTGCGCGAGATAGATCATCTTCGTGTAGTTCCCGAAGTACAGGTCGCGCAGCTCCGGGTGGGCGTCGATGCCGAGGCCGTCGAGGATGACGCGATCGAAGTGCTTCACGAGGTAGTCGGTGAGGTAGAAGGCAGTCGGGTCCTCGTCGTGCATGGCGTCGAACGCCTGCTGCCCGGCGAAGAACTGGTAGCAGTGCGCCCCAGGAAGCATCTGGATGCCTTCCTGGGCGGCGATGTCGGCGAGTTCGCCGGCCGTGCCGCAGTCGCCGTACCCGAGCAAGATGCGGTCGTAGTCTCCGCGAGCCCGATCGAGTCGGGCCCGCACGGCATCGGGGATCTCCGTTGGCCGATTGTGCAAGATGCCGGGCAGGCACTCGAGCGTGACGTTGCCCAATCGGTGAAGTCGGGTGATGTCACGGATCTCGGTGGCCAGCGCGCCGCAGGCCAGGATCAGCACCTGCGGCGTGTGGACGGTCTCCATGAACAGTGACGATCAGGCGGCGCGCTTTTCGGCGACCTTGGCCGACGCCGTCTCGGCCGCAACAGCCGCATCGCGGCAGTACGCATCGGCGCCGATCGCATCGCCGAACTCCTCGTTCAGCGGGGCACCGCCGACGAGGATGATGTACTCGTTGCGCAGGCCTCGCTCGACCATCGTGTCGATGACCACCTTCATATACGGCATGGTGGTGGTGAGCAGGGCGGACATGCCGAGGATGTCGGGCTTGTGCTCTTCGAGGGCGGCGAGGTATTGGTCGACGTCGGTGTTGATGCCCAGATCGATGACTTCGAAGCCGGCGCCCTCGAGCATCATGCCCACCAGGTTCTTGCCGATGTCGTGGATGTCGCCCTTGACGGTGCCGATCACGATCTTGCCGATCGGTTCGGCGCCGGTCTCGGCGAGCAGCGGTCGCAAAATGGCCATGCCGGCCTTCATCGCATTGGCGGCAAGGAGCACCTCGGGCACGAAGAGGATGCCGTCTCGGAAGTCGATGCCCACGATGCGCATGCCCGCGACGAGAGCGTCATTGAGGACCCGGTTTGCTTCCCAGCCTCGGCTGAGCAGGATGTTGGTGCCTTCTTCGATCTCGTCGCCGAGGCCGTCGTACAAATCGTCGTGCATCTGTGCGGTCAGGTCTTCGTCGCTCAGCGCGTTGAGATCAATCTCGTCGTTTTCCGACATGTGGGATTCCCCGAACTCAAGGGTGGCTGTCTGCTGGCCCGTGGAACATGACAGATGTGGAAGCAGCCTCGCTTGTTCCGCATCGTGGAATCGTACCGTATCACGGAACAGGCGGAGAACGGAAGGGATGAACGACTCTTTTCGGCGAGAGCTGACCCCACCGATCCCGCCGAGCCTGCAGGGGGCGCCGGTAGCCTCGTGGGCCATGGCCGACGACATGCCGCAGCACCGCTACGACGCCGAAACGGCGGACGAGCTCGAGACCCGTTGGCAGGCCCAATGGCTTGCCGACGGTACCCATCACGCACCCAACCCGGCCGGCCATCTCGCCGACGATCCGCTCGGGGTCGCCGATCGCCCGAAGCTGTTCATCATGGACATGTTCCCGTACCCCTCGGGGTCGGGCCTGCATGTCGGTCACCCGCTCGGCTACATCGCCACCGATGTCTACGCCCGCTTCAAGCGCATGTCGGGCTTCAACGTGTTGCACACCATGGGGTTCGACGCCTTCGGCCTGCCCGCCGAGGAACATGCCCGCCAGACCGGCGAGCATCCGCGAATCAACACCGAGAACAACATCGCGAACATGACCCGCCAGCTCAATCGTCTGGGCCTGGGTCACGACAGGCGCCGCTCCATCGCCACCACCGACGAGGCCTACTACCGCTGGACCCAGTGGATCTTCTGCCAGATTTTCAACGCCTGGCTCGACCCAGATGCAGGCAAGGCTCGTCCGATCGTCGAACTGGAAGCGCAGTTCGCCTCTGGCGACCGCGCCACGCCCGACGGTCGTGCCTGGAGCGCGCTCTCGCCGAGCGAGCAGCGCAGTCTGCTGCACGACTTCCGGTTGGCCTACGTCTCCGAGGCGCCGGTCAACTGGTGCCCTGGCCTGGGAACGGTGCTGGCCAACGAAGAGGTCACCGCCGATGGCCGCAGCGATCGCGGCAACTTCCCGGTCTTCAAGCGTCCGCTAAAGCAGTGGATGATGCGCATCACCGCCTACGCTGACCGCCTGCTCGAGGATCTCGACCTGCTCGACTGGTCGGACTCGATCAAGACCATGCAGCGCAACTGGATCGGTCGCTCCGAGGGCGCCGAAGTCAGCTTCCCGATTGACGCTGCGGGTGGCGCCGCCGACCCGGCGACCACGATCGACGTCTTCACGACCCGCCCCGACACCCTCTTCGGCGCGACCTACATGGTGCTGGCACCCGAGCACCCGTTGGTCGACACCTTGATCGCCGACGCCTACGCCGACGACGTTAACCCGGCGTGGACTGCCGGCGCCGCCACCCCGGCCGCAGCCGTTGCGGCCTATCGCGCTCGCGTTGAGCAGATGACCGACGTCGACCGTCAGGAAAACAAGGAGAAGACCGGCGTCTATCTGGGTGTCCACGCAACGAACCCGGTCAACGGCGAATCGATCCCGGTGTTCATCGCCGACTATGTCCTTATGAGCTACGGCACCGGCGCCATCATGGCCGTGCCTGCCCAGGACGAACGCGACTGGGACTTCGCGACGGAGTTCAGCCTGCCGATCATTCGCACGGTGCAGCCGCCCGCCGACTTCGACGATGGCGTCCCTGGCGACGGCGCCTACGTCGGCGATGGCCCGGCCGTGAACTCCTCGTTCCTCGACGGCCTAGGCGTCGATGACGCCAAGGCCGCAATCATCGAATGGCTCGAAGCCAACGGCTCTGGCGTCGGGATGGTGACCACGAAGTTGCGCGACTGGCTGTTCGCCCGTCAGCGCTACTGGGGGGAGCCGATCCCGATCGTCTTCGACGATGACGGCAACCCGATCTCGATCCCTGAAGAGCACCTGCCGGTCAACCTGCCCGAACTCATTGACTGGGCGCCGCGCCAACTCGATGAGGACTCCGAGCCGGAGCCGCCACTCGGACGCGCTACCGAGTGGGCCACCGTCGATCTCGACCTTGGCGACGGCATGAAGACCTACAAGCGCGACCTCAACGTCATGCCGCAATGGGCCGGTTCGTGCTGGTACTACCTGCGCTACATCGATCCGGTCAGCGACGACGTCATCGTCGAGCCCACGTCGGAGCGGTATTGGATGGGTTCTGCGCCCACCGACGGTTCGGCGGGGTCTGACGAGGGCGCAGGCGGCGTCGACCTGTACGTCGGCGGTGTCGAGCACGCCGTGTTGCACCTCCTGTACAGCCGCTTCTGGCACAAGGTCCTGTTCGACCTCGGCCATGTCACCACCGCCGAGCCGTTCAAGCGGCTGATCAACCAGGGCTATATCCAGGCCGCAGCGTTCCAGGACGAGCGGGAGATCTATGTCGACGCGGCGTCGGTCGAGGGCGATGCCCAGTCGGGCTTCACGTCTGACGGCAAGCCCGTCACCCGCAGCTTCGGCAAGATGGGCAAATCACTGAAGAACTCGGTGACCCCTGACGACATGTACGCCGCCTTCGGTGCCGACACCCTTCGGCTTTACGAGATGTCGATGGCACCCATCACCCAGGACCGGCCGTGGGAGACGAGATCGGTTGTCGGTTCGCAGCGCTTGCTGCAGCGCGTCTGGCGCAACATCGTCGACGAGCAGACCGGGGAACTCGCCTTGACCGACGATGCTCCGTCCGAGGAACTACTGCGCGTGCTCCACAAGACGATCGACGGTGTCACCGCCGACATGGACAACCTTCGCTACAACACCGCTATTGCCAAGCTGACCGAACTGAACAATGAGGTCACCAAAGCTGAGGGGCTGACCCCGCGCATGGTCGCCGATGCAATGATCCGCATGATGTCACCCCTGGTGCCGCACATGGCCGAGGAGCTGTGGTTGAAGCTGGGTGGCGTCGGCTCGATCGTCTGGGCCGACTTCCCGGTGGCTGACGCGTCACTCCTCGTCGACGTCCGCATCGAATTGCCGGTGCAGGTCAGGGGAAAGGTTCGTGGCCGTGTGATGATCGAGCCCGACGCCGATGAGGCGACAGCGCTGGCCGCCGCGACGGCTGACGAGAACGTGGCGACCCACACCGCCGGCGCCGAGATCCGCAAGGTCATCTACGTGCCGGGACGGATGATCAATATCATCGTTTGACCCGGGCCACCCGCCCGGACATGACGCCCGGACGGGTGGCTGTAAGTGCATCGCCAGGCGCCGTGCCTGGCGGAGGCGTCAGATGACGCGGACGTTGAGGGCTTCGTCGCCCTTGCGTCCGGGACCGACCTCGAACTCGACCTGCTGGCCGTCTTCGAGCGACTTGAAACCGTCGCCGGCGATGTTTGAGAAGTGGACGAAGACGTCGTCGCCGTCGTCGCGGCTGATGAAGCCGTAGCCCTTCTCGTTGTTGAAGAACTTTACGGTGCCCTGTGCCATGGCGGGGGATTCCTTTTTGTAAACCGGCCCACTGTGGACCTAGACCACAACGCTACGCGCAGATTGGCGGAATATGCGCAGGCGGGCGGATTGGTCGAACGTCACACGTGCCCGGCGTGGCCCGATCCGCCCGAGCAGGGTGCTCCTGAGGCGACGGCCGATTGTCCGCTCCCGAATTGTCAAGTGTCGGACTGTATGGGATCGTAGGGAGTCCATGACCTCTGTCGATCACTCCCGCAGTGCCCCATCGTGGCGTCGTGTCGAGATTGCGCTGATCGACTCTGCCAGGCGGCTGCGGAATGCGTTCGACCACCGCCTCGCCGAGCTCGACCTCAATCTCAACCAGGCGTCGCTGCTCGCCTTCGTCAACGATTTCGGCGGCACCAACCAGACCGAGCTCGCCGAACTCGTCGGGGCCGGTCGGGCATCGTGCGGCGCGATGATCGATCAACTAGAGGCCCGGGGACTCGTCACCCGCAACCCCGACCCGCACGACCGCCGCGTCTGGCTGGTTGGGATTACCGACGAAGGTTCAGCCCTCGTCGAGCGCTTCTACGCCGTGGACGAATGCTTCCGCCAGGAGATCCGCCACGGCATCAGTCGAGAGGAACGCCAGCAGTTAGCGTCCCTCCTCGAACGGCTCGGCACCAACGTCGACGCCATCCTCCAAACCTCGAACACCCAAGAAAAGTCTTCGGTCTCCAGCCGAAGCGAGTGAAAGAGAGCGACCTCATGCACGAGGCTGTCATCGTCGACGTCGTGCGGACCCCTGCCGGGCGCCGCAACGGCAAGCTCAAGGACTGGCATCCGACCAGTCTCGGTGCTCACGTCCTCAAGTCGCTGCAAGAGCGCAACGACCTTGATCCGTCGATCGTCGACGACGTCGTCACCGGCTGCGTCTCCCAGGTGGGTGAACAGGCCTTCAACATCGGCCGCAGCGCCGTGCTCGCGGCCGGCTGGCCCGAGTCGGTCCCTGCCACCACCGTCGACCGCCAGTGCGGTTCGAGCCAGCAGGCGATTCACTTCGCCGCCCAGGGTGTCATGGCCGGCGCCTACGACGTTGTTGTCGCCCTCGGTGTCGAGTCGATGACACGCACCCCGATGGGCGCGTCGGCGGCAGGCGGCGAACTCGGTATGCCCTTCGGTCCTGAGGTTTTCAAGCGCTACGAGGACTCTGGTCTGCCGCCGCAGGGCATCGGTGCCGACATGATCGCCGACGAATACGGCCTCAGCCGCAAGGACCTCGACGCGTTCTCGGCCCAGAGCCAGCAGCGGGCCGCCCGGGCTTCCGCCGAGGGTCGTTTCGACCGAGAGATCGTCCCGGTTCCCGTCGAGATCGATGGTGAGATCGAGATGTTCACGCAGGACGAAGGCATCCGTCCCGACACCACCCCCGACACCCTGGCCAACCTCAAGCCGGCGTTCTCCGAAGACGGCAAAATCACGGCTGGCAACTCGTCGCAGATCTCTGACGGCGCTGCCGCCGTGCTGATCATGAGTGCAGAGAAGGCCGCTGAGCTCGGCCTCAAGCCTCGTGCTCGCTTCACTAACTTCGCGTTGGCCGGTACTGATCCGGTGACCATGCTCAAGGGCCCGATTCCGGTCACCGAGAAGATTATGGACAAGGCCGAGATCACCCTCGACGACATCGATCTCTTCGAGATCAACGAGGCTTTTGCCTCGGTCGTGTTGGCATGGCAAAAGGAGACAGGTGTCTCCCTCGACAAGGTCAACGTCAACGGTGGCGCCATCGCTCTCGGGCACCCGCTGGGCTGCTCGGGCGCCAAGCTCATGACCACGCTCGTGAACGAACTCGAGCGCTCGGGTGGCCGTTACGGCTTCCAGGCCATGTGTGAAGGTGGCGGTCTCGCCAACGCAACGATTATCGAAAGGATCGACTCCTGATGCCCCGTATGAACCTCGAGGGTTCCTCCTCGATCATCACCGGAGGTGCCTCCGGCATCGGCGAGGCCTCAGCCCGCCAGCTGGCCGCCGCCGGCTCGTGCGTCGTCATCGCCGACCTCAACGAGGAGAAGGGTCAGGCCCTCGCCTCGGAGCTCGGTGGCCTCTTCGTCAAGTGTGATGTGTCGTCCACCGACGACGCCGATGCTGCAGTCGCCGCCGCCTCGGAGATGGGTCCGCTCCGTGCGCTTGTCAACTCCGCCGGCATCGGTTACGCCGGTCGCACGATCGACCGCAACAACCAGCCGTTCGACCTGAACGCGTTCGAGTTCGTGATCAGGGTCAACCTGATCGGCTCGTTCAATATGCTGACCCGTTCGGCTGCCGCAATGGCCCAGACCGACCCGGTCGACGACGACGGCAGCCGCGGCGCCATCGTCAACATGGCGTCGGCCGCCGCGTTCGACGGCCAGATCGGACAGTGCGCCTACTCGGCGTCGAAGGGCGGCGTCGTCGGCATGACCCTGCCGATCGCCCGTGACCTTTCGGCGGTCGGTATTCGTGTTAACACGATCGCCCCGGGTTTGATCGACACCCCGATCTATGGCGAGGGCGAGCAGAGCGAAGCGTTCAAGGCGCACCTCGGCCAGTCGGTGCTTTTCCCGAAACGTCTCGGCTCTGGCGAGGAACTCGCGTTCACCGTGATGGAGTGCATCACCAACCCGTACCTCAACGCCGAGACCATCCGGCTCGACGGTGGCATCCGGATGCCACCGAAGTAGGGGGACGTGATGAGTGACAACACTGCCGTTATCGTCGAACGTCGCGATCGGGTGATGATCATCACCCTCAACCGGCCCGAAGCGATGAACGCCATCAACGGCGACCTGTCCCGCGGCCTGTGGAACGCCGTGCACGAACTTAACGACGACCCCGGTCTCACCGCCGGTGTGTTGACGGGCGCGGGGAAGGGCTTCAGTTCGGGCATGGATCTCAAGGCCTTTGCGGCCGGGGAGGACATCGGCCCGATGCACGATTTCATCCAGGCCGGCGCCGAGAAGCCGCTGATCGCGGCGGTCGAGGGCTTCGCCATCGCAGGTGGTCTCGAACTGGCGCTGTCTTGTGACCTTATCGTCGCGGGCGAGAGCGCGAAGTTCGGTATCCGCGAGGTGAAGGTCGGCCTGTTTGCGGCCGGCGGCGGTCTCATGCGCCTCCCTGCACGTGTCGGCTACGCCAAAGCGATGGAGATGGCCATCACCGGTGACAACATCACCGCTTCCGAGGCGCTCGAGTTCGGCCTGCTCTCGCAGACCACCGAGGACGGTGCAGCACTCGACGCAGCGGTCGCCCTCGCCGAGCGCATCGCCAAGAACGCCCCGCTCGCCGTGGCCGCCAGCAAGAAGCTGGTGAAGGCTGCGGCACAGGGTTATAACGAGGCCGAGCTCTGGAAGTTGCAGGGCGAGCTTATGGGCAAGGTGTTTGGCAGCAACGACGCCAAGGAAGGCCCGAAGGCGTTCGCGGAGAAGCGCGAGCCCAACTGGACCGGCACCTGATCGTTCCTTTCCGAACATTCGACGAACCCGTCAGGCGCTGAGCGCCGGCGAGTCGTCGTCGTTTTCGGGCTCGGGTGCGGCTCATATCGCCACCGCTGATCAGCCGGGCGGTGGCGGCGACTCAGACGGTGGCCTGGGTCGTGATCGGCCGCTTCGACAGGGCGAATACCATGACGAGCAGCGGGGCGACGGCCCACAACGTGGCAGTGCTGCGGAACGAACCCGTGGCGGACTCGGTGAGAGAGAAGGCGATCGGCCCGGCAGCCGAGGCGAGCACCCCGATGAAGCTCATCGTGCCCTGGATGGACCCGAGGTGGCGGGTGCCGAACCAGGCGGGGAGCAGCGCGGCGCCGAGCGTCCGGACCATACCCGACTGCAACCCCAACCAGACGGCGTAGAGGATCACGCCGGCGGTCGATGCGACCCAGCCGGCGAGCAACAGCGAGCCGGAGAGCATCACCAGCGTGACGGCCGGTGCATATCGAGTGCCCATCCGGTCGAGGGCAAGGCCCATGCCTGGGGATCCGATCGAGGAGCCGAGTACCTGCGGCAGGAACATGATTGCCGCTTCGGTCTCCGTTAAGCCGCTCTCACCCAACAGCGCGATCTGGTGGAAGTTGAGAGCGGTGACGAGCATCGAGGCGAGTGCCGTCGCAAGCGCCAGGATCCAGAACGCCCTTGTGCGGACCGCTTCACTGCGTTCGACGCCCCACTCCTCAACGACGTCGGTGTCGTCGGTGGGTGGTTCTCCGTCGGGGAACTGATCGACCGCCGAGGGGCGGTCGATGATCCCGAACCAGGACACGGGTACGACGACCAGCGCGATGGTGCCGGCGGCAACGAGCCACGCCTGGCGCCAGCCGACCTCGTCGATTGCGAGCGACAACGCAACCGGCACGAGCGCCATCAGCGCCGAGGAGATGGTCATCGCAATACCCAGCGCAAGTCCCCGACGGCGGTCGAACCAGCGAGAGATCGCCACGGTCGATGCGAGTGAGAGCGATCCTTGCCCCAGCATCCGGATGAAGAAGAAGCCGATCGTGAGGGTCACGAGGCCCTGCACTCCGCTCATGTAGCTGAGCCCGAGGGCGAAGAGCGCACCGATCGTGGTCATCGCCCGGCGCACGCCGTAGCGGTCGACCAGTCGTCCGACTGTTGGCAATGTGAGCGATCCGCAGAGCGTACCGATCGCGTAGCCGGCCGAGATCGCGTTCTTCGACAGGTCGAGTGTGTCGGCGAATTGATCTATGAAGACGCTGACGCCGATCGTCTGCCCCGGTCCGGTGAGCCCGAGGGTGATCGTGGCGAGCGCCATGATGCGCCAGCCCAAAAATCTCGTGGTGTCGCGAACGGCAGGTTCGGCGGCACCGGTCATCGTTGGAGTCTAGGGAGGGCACGGCTGCGGCGGCTGTGCTCTACTCCGGTCCATGGTTTTGTCTGAGCACATCGATGCCGTCGTGTTCGACATGGGCCGTGTCTTCATCGTCCCCGACCCGACTGTGGTTTCGGAGATCCTTCGCCGAGGTGGGCTCGATTGCGAGACCTCGATCGAACTCGCCGCCGACGCCCACTACGTCGGTGTCCGCGGCATCACCGAGTTGCTCGCTTCGCAGACGGTTGCGGAGAACGATCTCGATATCTGGGCGCACTACGACCGCGGGGCATTCGGTTGTGTCGGCATCGTTGGCACCGGCGTCGATCAGGCGATCGAGATCCGGGCTGCGGCCCGCCGGGACGGCAGCGGCCTTCACAAGGTCTGGCGGCATCCGCTCCAGGCCGACATCGTCGCCTTCCACCGAATCAGCACGGTCCGACCGGTCGCGATCGTGTCGAACAACGACGGCACGGCGGTCGATCAATGCCGAGACCTCGGCATCTGCCAACTCGATCCGAACGGCCCCCTGCCGTTCGTTCCCGCCATCTTCGACCCTGCACTCGAGGCGCTCGGCACCGCCCGGGACCGCACCCTCTATGTCGGCGACACCGTCCACGCCGATGTCCTCGGAGCCGGTCGGGCCAGTCTGCAGGTGGTGCAGCTCGACCCACTCGATCTCCACGTCGATCACGACCACTGGCGATTGCCTGATCTCGATGCCCTCGCCAGGCACCTCGGGGCGTGACCCGGACGCTCTCGGCGTCGCAGGCGCGACGGATCGCGCTCGCGGCGCAGGGTTTTCGAGACCCCCGCCCGGCCGGCAAAGCCAACCGGCGTCACTTCCGGCGGGTGATGGGTCGTCTCGGCCTGCTGCAACTCGACTCAGTGCCGGTCGTCATGCGCACGCAATACTTTCCCCTCTTCGCCCGGCTCGGTCCATATGACCCCACCCTGCTTGACCGGGTTGCGTATCGAGACGATGAGTGGTTCGAGACCTGGTGTCATGAGGCCTCGCTGATGCCCGTCGAGGACGAACCGCTCATGCGTTGGCGCAAGGAGCGCGCCGCTGAAGGGCAGACCTGGAAGGGGCTTGTCGAGTTCGCCGCCGCCAACCGGGCGTATCTCGACGAGGTCCTCGACCAGGTTCGGCAACGTCCGCTTGCGCCAGCTGAACTCGTCGACCCCCGTCCGAGAGACGGTGCGTGGTGGGGCGACCGGTCCGAAGGCGCGATCGCGCTCGACTGGTTGTTTCGAGTCGGCGAAGTCGGGATCCGTCGTCGTCCTGGGTTCGTGAAGGAGTTCGACCTGATGGAACGGATCGTGCCCGATGAGATCCGGGCTGTCCCGACCCCATCGGAGGAGGATGCTCACCGCGAGCTTCTGCGGCGGGCTGCCCGCAGCCTCGGTGTGGCGGCCACCCCCGACATCGTCGATTACCACCGACTTCCGAAGCGGCCCGCCCGGAAGCGACTCGCCGAGTTGGTCGAGGCTGGTGAGCTCGAAGCGGTCTCCGTCGAGGGGTGGAATCTCCCTGCCTTGCTTCACCCAGAGGCCACGCTGCCTCGTGCGATCGAGGCCTGCACGTTGTTGTCACCATTCGACCCGGTCGTGTGGTTTCGTGAGCGCGGCAAGCGTCTCTTCGATTTCGAGTACAAGATCGAGATCTACACCCCGGCGGCCAGTCGGAAGTTCGGCTATTACGTGCTGCCGTTCCTGATGGGCGACCGCATCGCCGGGCGACTCGACGGCAAGACCGATCGCCGCGAGCGGCTCTTCCGCGTGTTCGGCGCTTTTGCCGAGATGGGTGCCGACCATGACGTCACCGCCGAGGGAATGGCCCGCGCGCTCGACGACCTGGCTACCTTCGTGGGCGTGGACGGCTGGCGCGTCGAGGGGAACAGGGGCGAGCTGATCAAGCAGCTTCGGCGTCGCGAAGGCGCTCACCGGTGAAGCCCGTCGATCACCGTCCATCCCTCGATCGGGCGGCTGCCCTTGCCTTCGACTGGCTCGAATCACTCGATGATCGTCCCGTCGGACCGCCGGTCGATGCCGCCACCCTTCTTGCCCGCGCCCCGGTCATCGACCTCCCCGACGAGGGCGTCGCCCCCGATGTCGCCGTTGAGGAGTTGGCCACGTGGCTGGAGCCTGGGTTGTCGGCACTTGGATCGGGTCGGTACCTCGCCTTGGTCAATGGCGGCACCCTTCCTGCCGGGCTCGGTGCCGACTGGCTCGTCTCGGCGTGGGACCAACACGCGGCGTTCGCCGAGCACGGCCCGGCGCCGGTCGCCGCCGAACAGGTCGCCGGCCGCTGGATCCTCGACGTGTTGGATCTTCCCCGAGACGCCGTTGTGGGGTTCCCGACTGGTGCTCAGGCGGCGAACACGATCGGACTACTCGCCGCTCGCCATCACGTTCTCGCCGCTCATGACATCAATGTCGAACGAACCGGGCTCGTCGGGGCTCCACCCACCACCCTTATCGGAAGCGCCGAGCAGCATTCCTCAGTCGCCCGGTCAGCACGTGTCATCGGGCTCGGCTCCGACGCGATCGTCACGGTGCCGAGTGATTCGTCGGGAGCGATGGATCCCGACGCAGCTCGTGTCGCGATCCTCGACCACGACGGGCCACTCATCGTCAACGCCCAGGCCGGCAACGTGAACGCCGGGGCCTTCGACCCGATCGATGCCATCGCCGATGCCGTCGTTGAACGCCGATCGGAACGCGACGACGTGTGGCTGCATGTCGATGGCGCCTTCGGTCTCTGGGTGCGGGCGTCGAGTCGTCGTGCCGCACTCGCTGCGGGCGCGGAGCGAGCGGATTCGTGGGCGTGCGACGCACACAAGTGGCTCAACACGCCCTACGACTGCGGCATCTCGATCGTTGCCGATCGCGCCGTGCTCGCCGCCGCCGTTGGCGTGCGGGCCGCCTATCTGCCGCCGGTGGGCGAGGTCGATGACCCCACCGATCGGGTTTTGGAGTTTTCGCGCCGCGCCCGAGGGGTTCCGGTCTGGGCCGCGCTGCGGTCGCTCGGCCGCTCGGGGGTGGAAGGACTCGTTGATGGTGCCTGTGATGTGGCCGAGGCGCTCGCTGCTGCCATCGAGTCGATCGACGGCCTCCGGGTGAGAGGTCAGGGCATCAACCAGGTCGTGGTCGAGGCGGTGGGTTCCGCCGGTGAATCCGATCCCGATCGCACCAGCGCCGTTCTGGCTGCCGTGGCGGCCGATGGGCGTTGCTATCCGAGTGGCACGGTGTGGCAGGGCCGGCCGGGAATCCGTTTGTCGGTCTCGAACTGGCGCACTGATCTCGACGATGTCGAGGTGATCGCCGCCGCCTTTGCCGACGCTGTGCGCTAGCCGGCAGTCGGCGTCTTCGGGCTCGATCTACGCGACCCGTTACCATCGGCTCATGAGCGCAGGTACCCGTGGCGTTCCTCCCCGAGGTCGTGCGCGGGTATGGCGAGAGCGCCTACGCCGTCGTGTCCGACCCAGCGGGGTCACCCCAAGTCACGCATGTCATGCCGACGTTCGCCGGGGTGACGCTGACGTTCGGCCTGAGTCGCACATCGTGTGCCCTGCTCGAGGCCAACCCGCACTTCAGCGTGCTCTGGCCGGCCGGTCTCGCCGAGACGATGAGCCTCATCGTCGATGCGGACGTACTCGGCGTCGCTGCGGACGGCACGGTGACGGTTCGTGCTGTTGCTGCAGTACGCCACCGCCCAGTTCCCCAGCCTGAGTCTCACGACTCGATGGGGTGTGCTTCAGGCGATTGAACCGCGATTCTCAGGACAGGCGGATCTCAACGACGATGGTGTGATGACATCAGGGCGATCGGTACCGAGATGCCGAGTTCCTTGGCGCGTACCGTTGCGATACGCCGGCCGGGCTGCACCGCATCCTTGACGGTGCCCAGCGCCTCGCCGAGTCGGCTGGCGGCGAGGTCAAGGTCGTCGCACTCGAGGGCCAAGCCCCAAAACGCCGCAGGGCCTGCCCCCTCGGCACCGTCGACGCCGACGAGTTCGAGGATGACATCACCGAGCCAGAAGAAGTCCTGTCGGCGGGTCTCGCCGCCCATTTCGAAGCGGCGGGTGCGTCGCCGTTGAACGCCGGCGTCGATCAGGGCGTCGGCGGTGCGGTCGATCGATGGCGACATGGCGACCAAGTGATCGAAGCCCGTGACCCGGTTGCGGTGTTCGGCCGCCGGGGTGACCGGCGCGCCGGCGAGGCCGATTGGCAGGCCGTCGACTTTGTCGATCAGTCCGTCGATGCCGACGACGGCGATTCCTTGCCCGGCGCACGGATCACACACGATTGTCGTCGAGCCGATCCGGACCCGGTCGTCGTGCACGGTGAAACCGGCAGTGGCCCAGCCGTCGGGTTCGTCGCCGATGACCACGGTGGTCAACTGGTGTTGGTCTCGGGCCATGGCCGGAGTGTCGCACGCCGATCGTTGGTGGTCCGAACCAGCGCGCTGGCTAGGGTCAGCCGCCATGGCTGCGTCGGTCACCTTCGACGAACTCTTCACTCTCGAACCGGCCGGCGACGACACCTTCCGGGCCATCAGCGCCGAGTACCCGTGGGGGCAGGTTTACGGCGGTCAGGTCGCAGCCCAGGGGCTGCTTGCCGCCGGGCTCACGACCGAGTTCGTCTACGAGCCGCACTCCCTGCACGCGTACTTCGTGCGTATCGGGAACCACGACGAGCCGATTGAGTTCGAGGTTGACCGCGTCCGTGATGGTTCGTCGTTCGTCACCCGACGCGTCCTCGCCCGACAGTCTCACGGTGTGATCCTGAATCTCTCGGCGTCGTTCCAACTGGTCGAAGACGAGCCCGAGGCGCAGCGAGTCGAGATCCCCGACGTCGCTGCGCCGGGCACGATCGAGATGGATTCCTGGATCGAGCCGATGATCGAACGGAGCGGTGTCGCGGCAGCCCCACCCGACGCCCGGGCGTGGATCCGGATCACCGAGCCCTACCCCGGTACATCCCTGATGCACGCCGTTGCCCACACCTACACCAGCGACGATCTTCCCACCGAGGCAGTCGAGTTCGCCCATCCGATCGAGTCGCCTGACTATGACGACCCCGACGTGGTGCGACCGTTTTTCGGGGCAAGCCTCGATCACGCCGTGTGGTTTCACAACCTTCGTCCCGCTACCGACTGGACCCTCCATGATTTCCGGTCAAGTGGCGTTCGGCGCGGCCGGGGCCACGCCACCGGTGAGCTCTGGAATCCCGACGGCACCCACGTCGCCACGGTCACCCAGGAAGTCCTCTTGCGGGTCGCCCGCTAGGTTGCTCCGCCATGACCTTCACCCTGCGGCGACCAGCGGCTCGTGTCGTCCTCTTCGATCGTGAGGGCCGGATCTTTCTTATCGAGGCCGAGGATCCGATCGACCCCCGCAAGCCCGACTGGCTGGAGATCCCCGGTGGTGGCATTGGATGGAACGAGGACTCCGGTGCGGCTGCACTCCGCGAGCTCCACGAGGAGACCGGCATCCCGAATGTCGACATGGGCCCGTGCGTGTGGGTGCAGCAGACCGAGTATGACTTTGCCGGCTACCACTTCGAGTCCGACGATCGCATCCATGTCGCCTGGTGCGATGGTGGCGAGTACGACCCCAAGGGCCTCGAGGCTCTGGAGGCCGCCGCCTTCATAGGGGCTCGGTGGTGGACTCTCGACGAACTCCTGGCGAGCGACATGCCGACCGTGCCGTACCTGCTGCGCAAGTACCTGCCGGCGCTGCTCGCCGGCGATCTGCCCGCCGAGCCGATCGACATCACACCGCCCCCCGAGCACGGCGGACGTCACCCGAGTAGCTGACCGAGTTGCAGCTCAGTCGGGCTTGCGCTGTGGGGCCCGCAGGCCGTGCCAGGCCAAATCCGACACATGCTCGACGACCTCGTCGAGGCTCAGGCCACTCCCGCCGAGCGACCAATGTCGGGCGCTCGCCTCGGCGAGCCCGACAATGCCGAAGGCGAGCGCAAGGCGTCCAGCCGGCTTGATGCCGTCGATGTCGATCAGCTCGGCGATGGCGTCGGCCATCGATCGTTCGAACCAGCGAACCTCGACGGCGAATTCCTCGTCGGAGCGGACGCCTTCGCCGTAGAGCAGACGAAATTCCTCAGGACGCTCGTCGACAAAGGTGAACACGGCCCGCATGCCGCGCCGGACCATGTCGTGGGGGCTGGTGGCGTCACCGACCGCGTCGGTGACGTCATTGCGGAGACTCCGAGCCACGTTGCGGATGAGTTCGTGGAAGAGCTCCCGTTTCGAGGGAAAGTGCTGATAGAGCACCGGTTTGGTGACGCCAGCCTCGGCCGCGACGGCGTCCATCGTGGCGACCTTGAACCCTTCGGCCGAGAACACCGTGAGGGCGGCCTCGACAAGACCGGCTCGACGCTCGGCGGCAGGAAGACGGGTTGCCATCAGCCGACCTCGCGCCCGTGCTCGAGATCGTCGCGCACTGCGGCCTTCACGGCGTAGGAGACCACGATTGCCGGGGCCAACACGATCGAGCCGATGACGACGCACACGATGGTCGCCGTGGAGATGCCGCCCGTGAAGTCGCCGATCAGGCCGATGAAGAACACGACGAGGGCGAGACCGAACAGGCCGTAGCCGATCCGCTGTCCGAGGTTAGCGAGACGGCTGGCACGGGCCCGCTGCTCGAGGACCGGATCACGGGGGCTGGTCGCCATGGGGGACTACGGTATCCAGCCAGCCTCGTCGAACAGCGCTCGGAGGGCCTCGGTCATCGACTCGAGCGAGAGATGCGTGCGGGCGACATCCCGGTTGTGGGCGAGGAGCGCAGGGTCGGGTTCGGCAAGGAATCGGCCGAGTGGGCCGGCGTCGTCGGTCGGGAACCAGCGGAAGCCCAGTCGGCAGAGCTCGTCAGCGACGGGGTACGGGCCGACTGCGGCGGGAAGGTCGTGCATGGCCGCCTCGACCGGTGGGTTGCCGAAGCCCTCCCAGGTCGAGGGGAAAAGCACAGCGTTCGCCGCCCGGTACAGGTCGATTGGGTCGACGTCAGGCGCCCGGTGCACAACGCGACAACGAGCCCGATCGAGTATCCGGCTGAGCTCGGCGCCGTAGCCGTCCTCGGCAGGCCCCCAGAGCCAGTAGGTGGCGTCGAGTTCCTCGGCGATCGCGATGGCTTGCGGGACATCCTTGCGTTCGATGGCCCGAACGGGATGTGCGAGGACGACCTCGTCGGTGGCGATGTCGAGCATTGCCCGCAGCTCAGGGGAGGTGCCGGGCCGGGTGTCGGTGGGGAAGCCGTTGTAGATCCGTACGGCGTCGATGCCGCGGTCATGGAACTGATCGCGAGTGAGGTCGTTGATGGTGACGTGGCGCCAGGCCGGATCGTCGATCGGGAGATCGGTGATGTGGGCAAAGTGGGCCCGCTGCCAGGGTGGATCATGGTGATGCATCACCGTCGGCCGGCCGACGCAGACTTCAGCGACCGCGTGAGCGGCCGGCAGGTTGAGCGGGATGGTGCAGAGGTTCTCGACGACGATTAGGTCGGCGTCGGCGAGGGTGGTGCGCAGCTCGTCGAGGTTGGGAGGGTTGGTTGCAGCCAACTCGAGTCCGGCTACGGTCCGGTCGACCGGACCCTCACCGGCGACCGTCACCGTGTTGAAGCCCATCGACTCGACGGCGCGCTGCCAGTGCCCGGTCACAACCGACACTCCGTCGGTGAGACCCAGTCGGAACGACACGAAAGCGCAGACGGCCATGTCGACCACCATGCCCGATCCGGAGAGCGACACCACGATCGAGGCGATCAGTTCGGCGGTTGGACGCCTGATGGACGACGCCTGGGTCGACCATGGCTACACCGCACCGAACACGGAGGTGTACCCCTGGTTGTGGCTCTGGGATTCCTGTTTCCACACGCTGATCTGGGCCGATCTCGACCGGCCTGATCGGGCAACTGCCGAGCTTGGGTGCGTCCTCGAACTCCAAGACGGCGCCGGCTTCGTTCCCCACATGGGCTACCAACTCGATCCCCGGGTGCCGGTCGAACTTTGGGGCAGGGCAGGCAGCTCATCGATCACCCAGCCGCCGATGTACGGCCACGCGGTCGCCGAGCTTCGCCGCCGGGGGATCGACGTGCCCGACGAACTCGCCGAGCGAGCCCACGCAGGTCTCCGGTTCTTGGTTCGTGACCGGGCCCGTGACCCGGAGTCGGGCCTGATCACCGTGGTGCACCCGTGGGAGACCGGGTGCGACGACTCGCCCCGTTGGGATCATTACTGCCCGGGCTCTGGCTTCGATCTCGACGTGTGGCGTCGACACAAGATCCATCTGCTCACATCGCTCGAGTTCGGTCTGACCGGTGGTCCGCTTGCCAATCCGGCGTTCGGCGCCGCCTCCGTGAGCTTCAACGCCCTCACGGTGTGGAACGCCCGTGAGCTGGCCTCGGCCACCGGGGACGACGAACTGCTCGCTGACGTCGATGCGTTGGTCCCGCTGATCGAAGGTCGCTGGGATGCCGACCTTGCGACCTGGGTCGACGCCGGTCCCGGCGCGTCGACGTCGGGCCGGATCCGCACGGCCGACCCACTGTGTGCCCTGCTCGTGGTCGAGAACACGGATCAACGGGCCGCAGCGGTCGCCTCGCTCGCCGACTCGGCCGATCACGGCGGTGCGTTCGGGCCCCGCGGGGTGCACCCGGCTGAGCCGATGTACGACCCGTCGTCCTACTGGCGGGGGCCGGTGTGGCCACAGCTGGCCTACCTGCTCTGGAGAGCCGTAGATCGCGGACCGGGCGAAACGGAGGTCGGGGAGGAGTTGCGGGGTCGCACGATCGCCGGAGCGGTGCGCTCCGGGTTCGCGGAGTACTGGGACGGTGACTCGGCCGCCGGCGGCGGGGCAATCCCGCAGTCCTGGACCGGGCTCGCACTCGTGTTGGCGAAGACACGCACGACCTCTCCTTCATCTTCGGGGTAGAGGCTGCGCAGCTCAGCACGCAGCTCAACGACCGAGCCCGATGCTTCCTCCGCCTCGTGCCACCCGAAGGCCTCCAGGCTCGCAAGCGCGCCCAGCGGGACGGTCGGCTGCCGACGCCGGGGCAAGAGGTTGGCGAGAACGTCGGCGATGCCGACGAGGATGATGAGGTCGCCGAACGACACGACCTGATTGGCGAACGGCAGTGGGATCGTGTCGCCCAACAATGCAAGCGAGGTGTCGGCATCGCTCAACTCGTAGAGGCCGGACAAGGTCACGCGTTTGATGTCGGCGGCGTCGACCATGCCCGCCTCGATGAGTGCCTCTGGCCGAACGGGCGTCGCGCCAATTAACACGATCGGTACGAGGTGGCGATGATGCCGACGCTCACCACCGCCATACCGGCGAGTCGGATGTTGCGGAAGGCGAAGATCAGGGCCATCACGAGGGATCCGAGCGCAATCCAGCCTGGAGCGGGGAGGTCGAGATGCTCGATGACGACGCTGCAGATGACCGCGATCACGACGAGTGGCAGCGAGGCGAAACGCACACCCGAGAGCGCGTCGACGTGACCGCCTCGAGAGATACCAACGATGGTGCCGATGACGATGGCCAGAACCAAGGGCGCGAGCGCCATGGAGGAAACCTCCTGGGCGTGCCCGCCGACCATCTCGCTGGGTAGTTGGCGGCCTAAGCACCGATGTGGACCCTGCGGCGAGGGCTCAGAGTCCGTTGCTGCGCGAGGTGCCGATGAGTTTGTCGCCGTCTTCGCGCTCGACGAAGCATTGAATCCCTCGATAGCTCTGTGCCTCGAAGTCTTTGCGTGTCGGGGTGAAGGCCCGGATCTCGAGTGCGCTGGTCTCGTAGATCGCATCGGCCCAGGCCTCGAATCGGAGGTAGCAGGCGGCGAGGGCGTAGTCCTCGACGATGTCGTCGCCCGGATACAGCTCCCCTGGCTCGGCCGGATAGGAGAGACGGCTGAAGATCTGGGCGTCGTGGGGTTCGTCGCAGGGGATCTTGGTGGTGATTTCCCGTGGCCGGCCGGCGGCGAGATCCTCGAGCTGGTCGAAACAGTCGTCGATCGTGAGCGCGAATTTGTTGACGACAATGCCGGGGATGGTGGTCGTGGTTGTGCTCAGTGTCGTCGTGGACGAGTTCGTGGATGGCCCGTCGACATCAACGTCGTCGCGCGGTGCAGCGGCTTGAGCATCGAGGTCGGCGGCGGCTGCGGCAGCTGGGTCCTCGCGCCCTTCCGTGGTGCCGGCGTCGTCGCTGCACGCCATCGCCAGCGCGGCGACGGCCACGGCGGGGAGCAGAAGTCGGATGGGGGCCATGCCCTGAAGGCTAGACCCGGCGCAGGGTCGGTCGACCGGCAGAACCCGACCGTGGGCACGCCGGACCGCCGCCGGGGCGCCGCTAGCGTTTCGTCGTGTCCATCGTTTCGCTCCAGGGCGTCGTTGCCTTGCTCGGCCGGTTCCCAGCGCTCGCAGGCGTCGACCTCGAGGTCGGTGAGAGCGAGGTCGTTCTCGTCCAGGGGCCCAACGGCGCCGGCAAGTCGACCCTGCTGCGGGTCTGCGCCGGCTTGTTGCGGATCGAGTCCGGCCGGGCCGAGGTGCTGGGCCACGATCTGGTGACCGACCGCGCCGCTGTGCGAAGGTCGGTTGGGCTGCTTGGGCACGACACGGCGCTCTACGATGACCTGACCGTCGAAGAGAACCTGCGCTTCTGGGCTCGCGCGTCTCGCGTCGAAGACGATGCGGTGCCGGCGGCGCTCGACCGCCTCGGCGTCGCCGAACGCCTGCGCGACGTCGCGGTGCGGAATCTTTCTGCGGGCCAGCGGCGCCGCACCGCCCTCGCTGCGGTAGTCGTTCGCCGCCCTCGCCTCTGGTTGCTCGACGAGCCTCACTCGGGTCTCGATCAAGGCGGGCGCGATCTAGTCGACCAGGTCATCCTCGACGCTGCATCCGCCGGCGCCACGGTGATGCTCGCCTCACACGAACTTGACCGCACGCTCGACCTCGCCACCCGCCACCTCACGGTCGCGGGCGGCACCATCACCTCCGACGAACGAGGCAGCCGCAATCCGGGGGGCCACGATGCTGCGTGATGCCTGGCTCGTCGCCACGAAAGACCTCCAGATCGAGTGGCGTTCACGGGTCACGTTCAGTCAGGTCGTGCCCTTCGCCGGACTCGTTCTCGTGCTGTTCGGCTTCGCACTCGACGCCAACCGGCCGGTCTTGTTGCAGGCGACCTCGGGCCTCTTCTGGGTCACGGTCATGTTTGTCTCGACACTTGCAGTTCAGCGCTCGACCTCGATCGAGACCACCGACGGCGCCCGCCGGGCGCTGCTGCTGGCCGGCATCGAACCGGCGGCGGTTTTCGTCGGGAAGTCCATTGCTGTTGCGGTTCAGCTGTTCGTCGTCGAGATCGTGCTTCTGGCCGGGGTGGTGGTGCTCTACAGCGCCGATGTCGAGGCGTGGGGACTCGTGTTCTCGACCTGTCTGGTCGCCACCGTTGGCATTGCGGCCGCCGGTACCCTTCTCGGTGCGCTAGTGGCCGGAGTGAGAGCCCGTGAGACGGTCCTGCCGATTTTACTGCTCCCGGTGCTGGCCCCGGTGCTCATCGGTGCGACTCGTGCGTTCGACGACGCTCTCGGATCGGTGGCTGTCGACGGCTGGTCTTGGCTGGGTCTGCTCGCCGGGTTCGGCGTCATCAACGTGGTCCTGGGAGCATTGTCGTACGGCGTGCTCTTGGAGGAGACATGACCAACCCCCCAATCGATCTTCCCGCCCACACCGGATCCCGCACCACTCGATTGCTCGGAGCGGCTGTGCTCGTCGGCGTCGTGACGATGGTCCTGCTCGGCTTCTTCGTCGCCCCGGAGGACGACCTCATGGCCGACTCGGTGCGCATGATCTTCGTCCACGTCCCGTCGGCGATTCTCACGTATGTCGCACTCTCCGTCACCGCGGTTGGCTCGGTCATGTGGCTGTGGAAGCGTTCCGTTTGGTGGGACATCGTCGCTCACAGTTCGGCTGAGATCGGCGTCATCTTTTGCGGGCTCACGCTCATCACCGGCTCCATCTGGGGGCGTCCGACCTGGAACACCTATTGGGAGTGGGGCGATGTCCGCCTTGTCACCACCCTGATCTTGTTCGTGCTGATGGTCGGCTACCTCGCCGTGCGGTCGATGGACGGCGACGAGTCGGCCGTTGCGACCCGGGCGTCCGTCGTCGGCATCATCGCCGCCGTCAACATCCCGATCATCAACCGGTCGGTGGAGTGGTGGGCCGAACGCACGCTCCACCAGCAGTCGTCGATCACCGACGGCAAACTCGAGGATTGGACCCTCTTCACGATGTTTCTCGGCATTGTCGTGTGGGGCGTCTTCTACACCTGGGCGATGACCCACCGGTTCCGGATCGCCTGGCTCGAACGAGAGCTCCGCGACGGCGACCTCGACGAGGCGATCGCTGCCCGTCGGGCCGAAGCCGCAACGTCGGGAGGTGCATCGTGACGCATCTCGGGTACCTGCTCGCCGGCTGGGGTGTCACCCTCGGTGCCCTCGGCATCTACGCCTTCCGCCTGGCCGTTCGCGGCCGCACCTTGGCTGCCCGTGTTCCCGTCGAGCGTCGCCGCTGGATGACCGCGGAGGACGACTCGTGAGCGACACCGTCGCCGACGACTCCCTCGCCCCTCACGAACCTCGACCGGCCCGAACTCGTCGCCGCAAGGCCGTTCCTGCGCTGATTGCGCTGGTGATGGTTGGCGCGGTCGTCGGTCTCGTCTGGAATCTTGCGTCGGGCTCGCTGTTCTTCTACAACGCCGACGAGGCGGTCGAACGCCGTGACGAGCTCGGCGACGAACGGTTCACCCTCCAAGGTCTGCCGATCGGTTGCTCGATCGTTGAGGGCTTCCAGGACGATCTGCCGATCGTCGCGTTCTCGATCATGCACGGCGGCGTCTCGGCCGACATCGTGCACTTCGGCGACCCAGCCGAATTGTTCGAGCCCGACGTTCCGGTCGTGCTCGACGGTGCGTGGGTGCAGTCGGATCCCGATGTCGATGGGTTCGACGGCCTCGCCGACGACGGCTGGTACTTCGCCTCCGACCGCATGCGGGTCAAGCACGACAACGACTACATCAACGACGACGGGTACGAAGATCGTCTCGCCGAAAGCGCGGAGCAGGCGGTCGTTGCCGAGGCCTGCGCGTGAGTAACGTCGCTCTCGGTTCGGCGTCGGTCACCATCGGCGCCGCCTGCGCCATCGCCGGGATCATCATTGTGCTGCTCGGGATCCTCGGCTACCGGCCCCGCTGGTTCGCCGACACCAAGTTGCTCGTCGGGTTGATGACCCTCGCATCGGTTGCGTCCGTCGTGATCATGGAGCGAGCCCTGATCACGCGTGATTTCACCGTCCAGTTCGTGGCCGACAACGGCTCGTCACAGACCCCAGCGCTGTTCAACATCGCGACCCTCTGGGCGGCGCTCGAGGGCTCAGTTCTGCTGTGGGTGCTGGTGTTGTGCGGCTATGTCGTGGCGGTCGTCGTCAAGTTCCGCAACGACGGCGACGACCCGATGATGCAGTGGGTGATGCTCACGCTCTTCGTGGTGTGCGCCTTCTTCTTCTTGTTGATGGTCGGTCCGTCTGCGCCGTTCACCTCGTTCGATCCGCCGCCCGGCTACGACGGCCCCGGCCCGAATCCGCTGCTCCAGAACCACATCCTGATGGCGTTCCATCCGCCGATCCTCTATCTGGGTTATGTGGGGTTTACGGTGCCGTTCGCCTTCGCAATCGCAGCGCTCGTCACCGGCCGGGTCGGCGAGGGCTGGCTCG
>CAJWHS010000023.1 GCA_913041415.1 uncultured Acidimicrobiaceae bacterium
ATGTAGCAGGGGTCGGTGATCGCCGGGCAGGCCACTCGGACATGGACCTCGCTGGCGCCGGCATCCCGCAACATCTGCACGAGCGGGCCGGACGTCGTGCCCCGCACGATCGAATCGTCGACCATGACCACGCGCTTGCCGGCGAGGTTGTCGGCGAGCGGGTTGAACTTCATCCGGACCTTCGACTCGCGGAGTTCCTGGGTGGGCTCAATGAACGTGCGCCCGACATAGCGGTTCTTGGTGAATCCCTCGGTGTACGGGATGCCCGCTTCCTGGGCGAACCCGACGGCGTGCGGGGTGCCCGAGTCGGGCACGGCGACGACGACGTCGGCCTCAATTGGCGCCTCGCGGGCCAACTCACGGCCGAGGCGCTGACGGGTGCTGTGCACCAGCTTGCCCTCATAGATCGAGTCGGGCCGGGAGAAGTAGATCTGCTCGAACGTGCAGAAGGCGTGTTGCTTGGGCACGGCACCTTGCTCGATGCGGTAGCCGTCGGCGTCAAGTCTGCAGATTTCGCCGGGTGCGAGTTCGTGGACCAGTTCGGCACCGATGGCAGAGAACGCACAGGTTTCCGATGCGAGCAGGTAACCGCTCTCAAACTTGCCAAGGACTAGCGGGCGGAAACCCCACGGATCGCGGACTCCGTAGACCGCGTCGCGGGTGATGATCGTCAGTGCGAAAGCACCTTCGGCCTGGGCCATAAGCATCTTGATCCGGTTCATCCAATCACCGGAACCACCGGTGAGGAGATGAATCATCACCTCGGTGTCCGACGAGGTCTGCAGCCCCACGCCCCGCTCCAGGAGTTGGCGACGAAGGATGTGCGCGTTCACGAGGTTGCCGTTGTGGGCAATGCCCAGCGGGCCGTCGATCGTCTCGATGACGTGCGGCTGGGCGTTGCGCAGGCCGGTGCCGCCGGTGGTGCTGTATCGGGTGTGGCCGATTGCGAACTCCCCCTTCAGCGTGGAGAGGTTGTCCTCGTTGAACACGGCGGGGACGAGACCTTGGCCCTTGTGGACATGCGCGACGCCATGGTCGACCGACGCCATACCGGCCGCCTCTTGACCGCGATGCTGCAGGGTGTATAGCGAGAAGAACGCAAGGCGGGCAGCGTCCTGATCGGGGGCGTGGATGCCGATGACACCGCACTCCTCTTTCAGTTCGTCGCCGTCGGCGTCGTCGCCCCAAATCTCAGAATCGTTGGGAAACATGGTTCACCGTTCGTTGAGTGCCGCTCGGGCGTCGATTACTCGTTGTAGTGCATCGGTGGAGTCGTCGCCGACCACTGTGAGATGCCCCATCTTTCGGCCCCTGCGGGCCTCGTGCTTTCCGTACAGGTGCAGGTGCACGCCGGGTCGGGCGAGCGCAGCAGTCCAGTCGGGTTCGCCGTTATACCAGAGGTCGCCCAGCAGCTGGGCCATCGCCGCCGGGGCACAGCTGCCGTCACCGAGGGGTTGGCCGGTGACGGCCCGCAACTGTTGTTCGAATTGGCTCGCAACCGCTGCCTCGATCGTGCAGTGCCCGGAGTTGTGGGGACGAGGGGCGATCTCGTTGACGAGGATCCCTTCGGCGGTGTCGAAGAGTTCGACGCACAGCACGCCGACGAGCTCAAGCCCCGTCGCAACGAGGTGAGCGGTCGCACGGGCCGCCTCGGTGGTGGTGTCGGGTATTCGAGCGGGGACGGTCGTCGTGTCGAGGATGTGGTTGGCGTGGGTGTTCTCCATCACGCCGTGGTCGACGACGTCGCCATCGACCCCACGAGCGACGATGACGCTGAGCTCACGCTCGAAGGCGATGACCGACTCGACGACCAGGCGCTCAGCGCCGAGCGCCTCCCAGACCGCAGCGACATCGGCTGGATCGGTGATGCGAACCTGCCCCTTACCGTCGTAACCGAATCGGGCGGTCTTGGCGATCACCGGCACGCCAAGCTCGGCAACGGCAGACGCAAGCTCCGCCTCGGTTGCGGCCGAGCGCCACGGGGCGACCGCAACACCTGCTGCGGTGAGTGCTTCCTTTTCAAGCTTCCGGTCTTGGGCAGCGGCGATGATCGAGCCTGCTGGACGGGCCGGCACGCCTGCGGCTTCGGCTGCTTCGGCGATGGAGAGGTCGACGTTCTCGAATTCCCAGGTCATCGCGTCGATCATCTGAAGAAAGGCGGCGACTGCGGCCGGATCGTCGAACGCGCCCGCGATTTCCCGGTCGGCCAGCACGCCGGCGGGCGTCTTCTCGGCGCCGCCGGTGAGTACTACGACGCCGTACCCGTGCTGCCGGGCGCTCTGCGCGAGCATGCGGCCCAACTGGCCCCCGCCAACGATGCCGATCGTGCTTCCGGGAGCGAGTGGGGTGGTCACGGCCTCAGTGCTCGAGTTCGATCGACCGGACCTGGGCGGCTCGTTCGGCCCGGAAGGCGGTGAGCGTTGCCGCCAAGGCTTCGTCGTGACGGGCCAACATCGCCACGGCGAAGAGCCCGGCGTTGGTGGCGCCTGCGTCTCCGATCGCCATGGTGGCGACGGGAACGCCGCCGGGCATCTGCACGATCGACAGCAAGGAGTCCATGCCGTTGAGCGCCCGACTCTTTATCGGCACGCCGATCACCGGAACGATTGTGTGGCCGGCCACCATGCCCGGAAGATGGGCGGCTCCGCCGGCGCCGGCGATGATGATCTCGATGCCGCGCTGCTCGGCGGTCTCGGCGTATTCGACCATCCAGTCGGGCGTACGATGCGCGCTGACGACCTTCGCCTCGAAGGGCACGCCGAACTGTTCGAGGATGTCGGCGGCCCGCGACATCGTCTCCCAATCGGAGTCGCTGCCCATGATCACGCCGACACGCGCACCGTCTTGCACGGAACCCGTTCCTTCCCTGGAAGCCCGTCTCCAGTCTGCATGTTCGCGCGCCCGCTGCGTGTCGCGTGGGACGGTAAAAACAGTCGATCGTTGGCTCAGCCGTGGGTGGCGAGCAGCGCCGCTGTGACCCGCTCGGCGGCGGGATATCCCGCAGGCTCGAACGTTCGCCGGGTGAGGGCGGCGTAGGTCTCCTGGTAGACGCCGGCGGCTTCCAACGCCAGCTGCTCGGGCAGCGGCCATGGCTCGGAGACCTTGTCGTAGCCGTCGCGCACGTACGCGAGCCGAACGTATTCCTTGTCGAGGTTCTCCGGCTCATCTCCCGCCGCTCGATGCTCCTCGACCGTGGACGCCCGCCAGTAACGAGACGAGTCCGGGGTGTGGACCTCGTCGATGATCGTGAGCACCCCGTTGGCGTCGAGGCCGAACTCGTACTTGGTGTCGACGAGCACCAGACCCGCCTCGGCGGCGATCTGCTGTCCCCGTTCGAAGATCTCAAGCGCGACGGTGCGCGTCTGATCCCACAGCTCGGCGTCGACGATGCCACGTTCGACGATCTCGAGTTCCGTGATCGGTTCGTCGTGGCCGCCCTGTTCAGCCTTGGTGGTGGGGGTGATGATCGCATCGGGCAGTGGGTCGTTCTTCCGCATGCCATCGGGGAAGTCAAGCCCGTAGATCGTGCGGGCACCAGCGTCGTAATGCGTCCACAGCGCGGTCGAGGTCGAGCCGGACAGTCGGCCTCGCACGACGACCTCGACCGGCAGAGTGTCGCACCTCTTTCCGATCGTGACGTTGGCATCTGGAACCGAGACGACGTGCGACGGCACAAGGTCGGCGATCTGTTCGAACCACCAGGCGGCGAGTTCGTTCAGCACCTGACCGCGATACGGAACGGTGCCCAGGACATAGTCGAACGCCGAGATGCGGTCGGTGGCGATCAGGGCGAGGGTGTCGCCGAGATCGACGATGTCGCGCACCTTGCCGGCGATGAGCGGGCCGAGACTCGCGACGGCGTCGGCCTCGATGCCCGTGAACGGATGAGTGAGGCCGGGACCGAAATCCGTCGTGCTCGAGCCACCGCTCATTGGGCAGCGGCCACAAAGGCCTCGAACAACGGCAGACCGGAGCCACCCTCGGGGCCCGACGGGCGCTGCCAGTCGAGGACATGATCCTCGGGGTGCGGCATCAGACCGACGATGTTGCCGGTGTCGTCGCATATGCCGGCGATGTCGTTGACCGAGCCGTTGGGATTGGCCGGGTACGCCCCGCCGGCAGCGACGGGATCATCGCTCGTAGGGCGGGCACCATCGGCCAGATACCGGAAGGCGACGAGGCCGTCCTCGAGGCGAGCAGCCGTGGTGTCGTCGCTGACGGCCACCCGGCCTTCGCCGTGTGCGATCGGACAACGGATCGTTGTGCCGCCCACCGCCCCTAGCCAGCCCGACCGACACGAGGGTTCGACCTGCAACGTGACCCAGCGGCACTCGAAACGACCCTCGGCATTTTCCGTGAGCGTCACCGAGCGGGGTTCGCCCATGGGACCCGGCAACAGCCCGGCCTTTACCAGGACCTGGAAGCCGTTGCAGATGCCGAGCATCGGTCGAGATGCCTGGGCGGCAGCCGCGAGCTCGTCGGCAAACCAGGTGCGCAGCTCGAGCGCCAGACGACCACCGGCACCGAGTGCGTCGCCGTAGCTGAAACCTCCGGGCAAGAGGATCGCAGCATGGTCGGCGATCTGCACTGTGCCGCTGCGCAGCTCGTTGACGTGAGCAATGGTGGCGGTTCCGCCTGCGAGTTCGATCGCCTGAGCGGCCTCGAGATCGCGATTGGTGCCGGACGCGTGCGGGATCAGGATCGGAACGCTCATGCGGTCGCTCCCTTGGGCGGTCCGGACGGGCCGTGCGTCGAGGCCGCGACCGCCTCGGTGAGAGTGATCTGGATGGGTTCGAGATTCGAGTCCTCCCCCTGTGCAGGGTCGAGAAGATGGAAGACGATGTCGTCGCCGGCGGTGACCTCACCGAGGCGGCGACCATGATCACCGAGGAACGCTCCTAAGGCGTCCCGGTGCTCCCGGGCCGCACTGAGCAGGAGGCGGCCCGGTGCTTCGTTGACAAGCGCAGTGAACGGATCGAGTCCGTCGAGCGGCACCACGACCGATACGCCGAGTCGCGCTGCGATCGCCATCTCGCTGACGGCAACCGCAAGGCCGCCCTCACTGCAGTCGTGGGCCGCGGTGACCTTCCCGTCGCAGATCGCGGCGTGGATCGCCCGGTAGCGCAGCAGTGGATCATCGAGCGGGGTGGGCACCCGAGTGGCGTCGAGATCGAAAAGATCAGAAGCGAGCGAGCCGCCGAGCGCACCCTCGTTCGCGCCGACGAACCAGAGGTCGTCACCGGTCTGCATGCCGGCGGAATCGATCGCCCGGCGCAGGTCGGGCACGAGGCCGAGCGCCGAGATCAGCAAGGTGCCGGGGATTGCTTCACCATCGAACTCGTTGAACAGCGAGTCCTTGCCGGAGATGAACGGCATCCGATAGGTGCGAGCGCCGTCGGTGCAGCCCTGCACGGCGCGAACGAGCGAACCGAGTCGGTCGGCCTTGGTCGGGTCACCCCAACAGAAGTTGTCGAGCACAGCGACCTGATCGGGGTCGCCGCCGACGGCCACGAGGTTGCGCACCGCTTCGTCCATCGCAAGGAGTGCCATCGCGTGCGGGTCGTGGCGACCGACCGAGGGGCAGATCCCGTTGGAGAGCACGACGGCTTTGTGGCCTTCGGTGCCGAGCGGCTTGAGTACCGCCGCGTCGGCAGGGCCATCGGCCTCGGGACCGACATAGGGACGCACCACGGTGCCGCCACGGACCTCGTGGTCGTAGCGGCGGATAATGTCCTCCTTGGAGGCTACGTTCGGATGTGCCAGCAATTGGAGCACATGGGCGACGGTGGGCACCGGGGTGGTGACCTCGACTGGAGCCGAGTCGGTCCATGCACCGACAAGTTCCTGACGTGGGATGCCGTCGTGCAGGAACGCCATCGGCATGTCGACCACGCCAGTGTCGCCATGACGGACGACCAGGCGTTGATCGCCGGTGAAACGACCGAGGTCGGTCACCTCAACGTCCCATGCGTCGCAGAGGGCCTGGAGCGCTTCGAGCTTGGCGGGCGGCACTGCGATGACGATGCGCTCTTGGGCCTCGCTGATCCAGATCTCCCACGGCTGCAGGCCGGGGTACTTGAGCGGCACGACCGACAGGTCGACCTCGACACCGAGATCCTCACCCATCTCGCCGACCGACGACGAGAACCCGCCGGCACCACAGTCGGTGATGGCGTTGTAAAGCTTGGCGTCGCGGGCACGCTCGATGACCTCGATCAAGCCCTTTTCGGTGATCGGGTCACCGATCTGCACGGCGGAGCCGACATGGTCGACCGTGGAGGCGTCCATACCGGCCGACGAGAACGTCGCGCCGTGGATGCCATCTCGACCGACCCGTCCACCAAGGCTGATGATGCGGTCGCCGACCTGAGGCTCGGTCGGGTGCGAGCCGTGCGGGAGGATGCCGAGGGCACCGCAATAGACCAGTGGGTTGCCGACATAGCCGGGGTCGTAGAGCACCGAACCGTTGACGGTGGGCAGCCCGAGCTTGTTTCCGTAATCACCGATGCCGGCCACGACGCCGTCGCGAATACGGCGGGGATGCAGCACTCCGGTGGGCAACTCGTCGTCGGGTAGGTCCGCAGGGCCAAAGCACAGAACATCGGTGCAGGCGATCGGACGCGCCGATACACCAATGACGTCGCGGACCACACCACCGACACCGGTGTTCGCGCCACCGAACGGCTCGAGCGCGGACGGGTGGTTGTGGGTCTCGACCTTGAACGCGACGTCGTGGTAGCCGTCGAAGGCGACGATCCCGGCGTCGTCAACGAACGCCGAACGCAGCCACGGTGGATTGAGCTCTTCCGTGACCTCACGCAGCGCCGGAAGCAGGCCATCGTGAAAGCTGACGGTGACTTCGCCGTCGGACGAGGTGTGGGTGAGGTTGATGCGGGCCCGGAACGTCTTGTGCACGCAGTGCTCGGACCAGGTCTGGGCGAGGGTCTCGAGCTCGGCGTCGGTGGGCGAACGTCCCTCGCCGGCGAAGTGCGCCTGGATCGCTTGCATCTCGGTCAGGTCGAGCGAGAGCACACGATCCTTGGACAGGCGGAGCAGGTCATCGTCGCTCAACTCGGCGAGCGGCACGTCGTCGACACGCACATCGGCGGACGCCACCCCGGCGAACTCAGCAGGCAGCTCACCCTCGGTCGAGATCTCGATGGTGTCGTTCGCAAGCAGCCGCCGGGTGAGGGTGGCCACGTCGGTGTCGGACAGGTCGCCGATGAGATCATAGCGGCGAGCCGTGACCACCCGGATTTCCTGCAGGCCGAGGTTGGCCGCCGCTCGTTCGAGCTCTCGAGCGTCGGGGTCGGTCGCACCCGGCATCAGTGCGACCTCGACCACACGCCCCTGTGCCGGCGTGACGCCGTCGATCACGGCCTCGTCGACGACGGGGTCGATCAGCACCTCCCGACAGAGTCGATCGAGTTCCTCGGGGCTCAGCGCTCCGTCGACGTGATGCACCCGCGTGACCCGGCACGAGGTCAACCCATCCACGCCGACCAACCGGGCGTTCGCGACGACCGGGCCGCCTCTTGGGTCGTCGGGGGCAGTGACGTCGATGCGCACGGTCATAGGTCTGGAACCTAGACGGGCCACCTCTCGCGCGGTTGTCATTCCGACGCTTTCCACAGCCGGAACCACCCGACAGGTCAGCAGACGTTTCCGGGCCGTTAAGACCGGCTCGCGTCCTGCGCCTCATTCCTGCCTACGGTTGACCCCATGCGTCGAGATCTCCTGGAGCAGCGCCGCGCCAGCGTGCCCGAGATCGCCTATACGGACCAGCTGCCGATCATCGAGCGGCGCCAGGAACTCCTCGACACGATCCGGGACCACCAGGTCGTCGTGATCGCCGGAGAGACCGGGTCGGGCAAGTCGACCCAGATACCGAAGTTCTGCCTCGAGCTCGGACGGGGCGTTGGCGCCATGATCGGCCACACCCAACCGCGGCGCATAGCGGCCCGCTCGATCGCCGCTCGGGTAGCGGACGAACTCGGCACCGAAGTTGGCGACCTCGTTGGCTACGCAGTGCGTTTCACCGACGAGGTCAGCGATCGCACACTGGTGAAGGCGATGACTGACGGCATCCTCCTCGCCGAACTCCAGCGCGACCCTGATCTCCGTCGTTACGACACGATCATCATCGACGAAGCCCACGAACGGACGCTCAACATCGACTTCCTGCTCGGCTACCTGCGCCGACTCGTCGAACGGCGCGACGACCTTCATGTGATCATCACCTCAGCCACGATCGACACCGAAAAGTTTGCCGCTCACTTCGCCGACGCCACCGGGACGCCCGCCCCCGTCATCGAGGTGTCGGGCCGTACCCATCCCGTCGAGGTTCGGTATCAGCCGCTCGGCAACCCCGATGACCCTGACGCCCCGGTCCTCGATATTCCAGAGGGAATCGAACGGGCGGCCCACGCCTTGCTCAGGGAGACGCCGGGCGACATCCTCTGCTTCCTCCCGGGCGAGCGAGAGATCCGCGAGGCACAGGAGCACCTCGCCAAGAACATGGGGGAGGTCCAGATCCTCCCGCTGTATGCCCGCCTCTCCCCCGCCGAACAGCAGCGCATCTTCCAGTCGCACACAGGGCGCCGCATTGTCCTCTCGACCAACGTCGCCGAGACGTCGCTCACCGTCCCCGGCATCCACGCTGTCATCGACACCGGAACGGCCCGGATCTCGCGTTTCAACCGACGCACGAAGGTGCAACGCCTGCCGATCGAGCCCATCTCCCAGGCCTCCGCCGATCAGCGTTCTGGCCGCTGCGGCCGGCTCGGCCCGGGTGTGGCGATTCGCCTCTACGACAAACCCGGCTTCCTCGACCGACCCGAGTTCACCGAACCCGAGGTGCACCGGACGAACCTCGCCTCGGTCGTACTGCGCATGGCGTCACTCGGCCTCGGCGATGCCGAGTCGTTCCCCTTTGTCGATCCACCCGAAGCTCGCGCGATCCGCGACGGTGTGACGCTGCTCGAAGAACTCGACGCGATCGATCCGCGCTACGCCGGCACCGACCGGTGGCTCACCGAGCTCGGCGCCGAACTGGCAGCGATCCCGGTCGACCCAAAGCTGGCCCGCATGCTGCTCGAGGCGCAGGACCACGGCTGCGTCACCGAAGTTGCGATCATCGTCGCTGGCCTGTCGGTGCAAGATCCGCGCATCCGACCCGCCGGAGTCGGCAGCGGCGCCGCCGCCGAACGCGCGGCGCAACTCCACGCTCGTTACACCGATGAGAACTCCGATTTCATGTCGTGGCTGCAGCTGTGGAGCCACGCCAAGGCCGAACGCAACGAGCGCAGCGGCAACGGCTTTCGCACGATGTGTCGCAACGAGTACCTGCACTTCCTGCGGATTCGGGAGTGGGAGGACGTCCATCGCCAACTGCGCGACATCGCCACCGATCTCGGACTCCGCTTCAACCAGGAGCCGGCAGCGCCTGATGCCGTCCACCAGGCGCTGCTGTCCGGCCTGCTCGCGCAGGTCGGCTTCTACAACAGTGAGAAGCAGGTCTATCGGGGCACCCGCAATGCCCGTTTCGTCTTGGCCGGTGGTTCGGCGCTCAAGAAGCGCACGCCGACCTGGATCATGGCGGCGGAGCTGGTGGAGACGAACCAGCTCCGCGCCCGCATGGTCGCCCCGATCAACCCGCAGTGGCTCGAGCGGAGCGCATCACATCTCCTGCGTTGGGAGCACTCCGATCCGTGGTGGAACGAGGATCGCGGCGCAGCGATGTGTGATGAACGAGCCTCGCTCTACGGCCTGCCGGCGATCCCGAACCGCCAGGTCAACCTGCAGCGCATCGATCCGACCCTCGCCCGAGACCTCTTCATCCGTCATGCGTTGGTCGAGAACCGCTGGGACGGCAACCGGTACGCATTCGTCGCCCACAACGAGGTGGTGCTAGCCGAGATCGAGGCGCTCGGCGATCGCCTTCGGCGGGACATCACCGTCGACGAGCACACGCTCGAAAAGGCCTTCGACCAGCGCATTCCCGAACACGTCGTCTCGGTTCGCCACTTCACCACCTGGTGGAAGAAACATTCCCGAGACAACCCCGATGCCCTCGACCTGAGCGTCGATGAACTCCTCCGCGGCAGCGACTTCGCGGGTGGCGTCGACGGTCTCGATGCCTGCCCCGATGAGTGGCCATGGGGCGACCGCACGTTCCGCATCGACTACACGTTCGACCCAGCCGCACCCGACGACGGCATTACGATCGACGTGCCACTCGATGTCATAGCTCGCGTCGAAGAGGTGCCGTTCCGCTGGCTGGTCCCGGCCCTGCGCAAGGAGCTCATCGTCGAGCTCTTGCGAACGCTCCCGAAGGCCGCCCGGCGTCCACTCGTCCCGATCACCGAGACGGCCGAAGAGATCTTGCCGACGCTTGATCCCACTGGCGCTCCGCTCCTCGACCAGTTGGCAACGGCCGTCAACCAGCGCGGGAGCGAGACGACAGCCCGTGCCTTCCGGCCCAACAGCCTCGCCACTCACCTACGACCGCACTTCCGCATCGTCGACCAGGGCGTTGTGCTCGCTGAGGACGATGATCTCAGCGTACTGAAGCGCCACGTCTCCGAGCAGGCCCGGGCCATCGTCGACGAGGGCGGTCACCCGTTGGAGAGCACCGGTGCCACTGCGTGGGCCTTCGGCACCCTGCCGACTCGCGTCACCGCCGAGGGCCACGGCCAGACCGTCGCCAGCTTTCCCGCCGTCGTTGACGAGGGTGCGACGGTCGGTGTGCGGCTCTTCGCCTCGGCGGAAGAGCAAGCCGACGAGATGTGGCTCGGCACCCGCCGTCTGTTGTCGCTCCACCGCCCACCGCTCGGCAACGTGCTGCGGCCGCTTCTCTCCGACGACGTCAAGTTCGCCATCATTCGGAGCCCCTACGACGGCCCGCAGGCCTGGTTCGAGGATTGTGTTTCCGCAGCCCTCGACCAGATCATCGTCGAGGCCGGCGGACCGGCGTGGAACGAACGCGACCACTCCGCCCTCGTCACCAGAATGCGCAACGAACTCCCCGGCCAGATCCGCACGATAGCCTGGACCGCCACCGAGGTGCTCGACGCGTCAGCAGACCTCACCCGTCGCCTGGATCGCATTGAGGCCGAAGCTCTGCTGCCTGCGGTCGCCGACCTGACTGCGCAGCGAGATCAGCTCGTCTACGACGGCTTCATCGCGGCGGTCGGCGTCGATCGACTCGCCGATATCGCCCGCTATCTCCGAGCCTCGCGCTTCCGGCTCGAGCGTCTTGTGGATGCGGTCTCCAAGGATCGTGATCGCATGCGTTCGGTTCAGACACTTGAGGCTGGGCACGCTGCGCTCGTCGACGAGCGAGGGCTCACTGTCGAACTCGAGGAGCTTGCGTGGGATCTTCAAGAGTTGCGGGTCGGTCTGTTCGCCCAGTCGGTGGGCGTCCGTCGGCAGGTCAGCGTGAAGCGGATCCGCGGTGCGCTCGAGGCGATCCGACGGAGTTGAACCGCAACGGAGATGGCCGCCTAGCGTCTCGGTCATGACCGGTGAATGGACTGCTCCCGAGTTCGGCCTCAAGGCGGCGCTCGGCTTCGCGCTCGCGAACCGAGACGGCCAATCGACCGTCGTGCTCGAAATCTTAGCTGGCCATCTCAACCCCAATGGCGTGGTTCACGGCGCCGTGCCGTTCACGATGATGGACACTGCCACGGGAGGGGCAGTGATGAACACGATCGACGGCGGCCGTCGGTGCGCCACCATCGAGATGCAGACCCGCTATCACCGTCCCGTCGCCACCGGCACGCTCACAGCGACCGCGGAGATGATCACCGCCGGACGCCGGGTCGTGCACCTGCATGCCGAGACCTGCGATCGCGACGACCGGTTGGTCGCCAGAGCGACAGCGGGCTTCGCGGTCTTCGAGCCCTGACGTTCGGCGTTTGAGGACCCAACAGCCAGCCGCGATGAGCGTCACCGGGCTGCCTCGATGGTGAGCGAATGGAGGCCCTGCAACCGCACGGCGATGGTCTCTCGTGCCGTCTTCCATGTCCAGAACGCTGGGCCTCGGTGTTCGAGGTGTGGCCGCAGTGCCTCCAGGAACGGCATCACCGCAGCCGGGCGACTCACCGGGAGCTCGGCTCGAGCCACCTCGCCTTCGGTCGGGCCGGGTCGGACGAAGCAGCCCACACCGAAGAGATCGTCAACGATCGCGTGAAGCTCAGCGAGATCCCCGGTGCCACGAACCACCGCCCGGTGCGGCACTGGATCACCACCGAAACGAGCATCGACCGCACCGGAATTGAGCCACGAGCGCGCCGGATCGACCGGCTCGACGAGCTGCCGGTAGGCCAGACGGACGGCGGGATCGTCGAGGCTCAGGCGGCCTTCTCGAGGATGTGCACACCACACGCCGAGCCGAGACCGATCACGTGGGCGAGGCCGACCTTGGCCCCTTTCACCTGGCGATCGCCCGCCTCGCCACGAAGGTGGGTGGCGACCTCGTAGATGTTGGCGATGCCAGTCGCGCCGATCGGGTGGCCCTTGGAGATCAGGCCGCCCGACACGTTGACCGGCGTGCGGCCGTCGCGGAACGGCGCACCGGAGTCGATGAAGTCGCCGGCCCCACCGGGCTCGCACAGGCCGAGATTGTCGTAGTGGATCAACTCGGCGGTGGCGAAGCAGTCGTGGAGTTCGACGAGATCGAGATCCCCGGGCGCAACGCCCGCCTGCTCGTAGGCCTGAGCTGCGGCGTTGCGGGTGAGCGTGTTGACGTCAGGCTGGACCTGTGCCGACGACGTCCACGGATCCGACGTCAAGACGGAAGCGGAGATCTTTACAGCCCGCTTCTGGACCTTCTTCGGCATCGACTTGAGGCGCTCGCCGGAAACGAGCACGGCAGCCGCGGCCCCATCGCCGGTCGGGCAACACATGAGCAGGGTGTTCGGGTAACTCATCACGGGCGCACCCATGATCTCGTCGAGGCTGAACTCCTTCTGGTACTGGGCCAGCGGGTTGAGCGTCGAATGCAGGTGGTTCTTGTATGCGACCTTGGCGAATTGCTCGAAGCCGACACCGTCGTTCTCGTAGGCGTACCCCATGCCCGCTTGGGCGAACACACCTGGCATGCCGGCCGTGCCGATGTAGCCGTCGGTTCCGGTGACGGCGCCATAGCGGCCCGACGGCGCAAAGACCTTGGCCTCCTTCTTCGAGCCTGCTCCACCGAGCAACCCCATCTTCCCCATCTGCTCAACACCGACGGCGAGACCCAGGTCGGCTTCGCCGGCCTTGATCGACAGCATCACGGTGCGCAGCGCCGTCGCACCGGTCGCGCAGGCGTTCGAGACGTTGTAGGCGGGAATACCCGTCTGCCCGATCTGCTTTTGCACCTGCTGGGCCATGCCCGATGACGCCTGGAACAGTGTGCCCGCAGCGAACACATCCATGTCGTGGATCGTGACCCCGCCGTCCTTTAGGGCGGCGATCGAACTCGTCGACGCCAGATCGACAGCGTCTTGATTCGGGTAGCGACCGAACTTCGTCATGTGGGTACCGAGGACCCAGACCGAATCGTCTTCGATCATCGGGTTGGATGCCTTCGGCTTTTTCTTGCCCTTTTCAGACTTCGCCATGGTGTTGCCTCCTCAGGCGGGCTCGTAGCCGAACGCGATGGCTTCGGTGCCTTTGTCGTCTGTGCCAATCGAATAGGTGGTGAGCTTGACCTTCATTCCGAGCTTCACCCGCTCGGGGTCCGGCTCGCAGTTGACGACGTTGGATCGCACGCTCGTGCCGTCGTCGGTCTCGATGATCGCCGACACGTACGGAGCCGGGATGCCCGGCGCAGCGCGGTGGACGATGGTGAACGACGTGACCACACCCTGGTTGCGGACGCGTACGTTCTCGAACTCCTGGGCGCCACAGTTGCCGCATGCAATGCGTCGGTCGAAGAAGCGGGCACCACAGGAGGTGCACGCTTTAGCGTTGAGGTATGGCCGGTTGCCGATGTGCAGATAGTCGACGAGGGGGACCTGCTTTACGGTCATCTCACTCCGTGGGTCGGGATGACCCAACGGTAGTTCTTGCCGGTAGGAGGATTACCAATCGCCGCGGTGCATGACCGTGTCGAATGGCGGCCGCTTCCGGCCTGCGGACATCGACGGCCGATCCGGAGCAGGGTGACCAAGCGAAATAGTTCCGATCGCGCGAAGCCCATCGGGGACGCCGAACTCGCTCCGCACATCGTCCTCATGCTCGAACAGACCGAAGAGCAAGGCCCCGAGCCCGGCGTCGGCGGCAGCGAGCAGGACGGTCATGGCCGCTGCGCCCCCGTCGACCCACCAGTACGGCACCGACCAGGCATCCTGGCCGTCGCCGAGCCCGGTGCGGACCTTGTCGGCCTCGTTGTATCGACGCACATACGCTCCCGGCTCAACCCATGGTACGACCAGGACCGGAGCGTCGAGGAGTTGCGGCCACGGGAATGACGGCCGCTTGTCGATGGGAAGGGTCGTATCCCAATAGCGGGCGACGTCGGCGCCGTCGAGCACGAGAAACTGCAGTGAGTCGGTCTTGCCCGCCGAGGGACCGCGACGGGCGAGGTCGAGGATTTCATCGACGACGACGGGGTCGACAGGTTCGGCCGTATAGGCGCGGGTCATCCGGCGCCCTCGAACGAGGCGGCCGAACTCGCTCACGATCGCGATCCCGAGACGGAGATCAGAGGAGCTTCTCGAGATCCTCGGTCATCGCCCAACCGAAGGTGATCAGCGTGTCGCCGGCGTCGATGTCGAGGTGCGCGAACTGGGCGATGACGGCGGGATCGACATTCTCGGGCTTCGAGCTCTCATGATCGAGCACGACCGCCTGGCTGCCATCGCCGCGGACGGTGAAGGCGCGGTCCTCGAACTTGGAGGCCCCGATGCCGAAGCGCTTGGCGAGGCGACGCCCCCAGGCCCGCTCCTCGCCCGAAGCCTTGTGATCAGGCCGCGGCACGATGTCGGTCAGGCTCTTGTAGGCCTCGAACGCCCCGGCGTCGTTCACCTGGGCGCCGACCAGGACGTCCTCGTCGGGGAAGGCAAGGACGGAGCGGCGGAGCTGATCGGTGACGACCGCCCGCAAGACCGTGTCGCGCTTGGTGTTGCGACAGACGTGGGCAGCGCCGACGAGCAGACTCGGCGTGCCGCCGATGCGCTCCAGGGTGCAGAACGAGAAGCCGCGAATCTTGCCACCCTCGCTCGCGACGGTACACAGGACCCACGCCTCGGCCTGCTTCGAAAGCATCCCCACCTCGAACGCATTGGTGGAGTCAGCGCAAAGATCCGCCATCTCAGCGAGCTCAGCGTCGCTCAACGCTGTGCAGTCCTTGGTGTCAACCTCGATTGCCATGCGATGAACCCCACTCACTCGCCTCGATACAGTCCGATCAGTTTTCAGGGGGAACGCGCGATTCGCAACCTGGGCGCCTCCCTTCGTTGCGGATCAACCCGGCGCTTCGAACACACCGACGCCATTTCCTCGCGTCGTCACCGGCGCCCGACAGCCCACCGGGCGGCGCACTGCGGGTTCTCGACCTCAGACGAGGATTGAATCCGGACCGAATGCCACCCGAAGTTCAGCCACCACCCCGTTTGCGTTGTTGACCGCGAAATCATCCGGAAGGCGCAGCACCTGACGATCGGAGAGATGCAACTCGACCGGGGCATCACCCGGATGCGCGCTCAGAATCAGCTTCAGCTCATCGATGCGCTCGGGCTTCTGATTCTCAGCTGACAGCCGCAGCCGGACGGGCGCGTTGTCGCTCAGATCATCGACAATCTCGATGTCCTGAGCGAACATCTTCGGCAGATCACCGTCGTTCTCGGTGCGTCCCCGGACCAGGACGATCGCATCGTCCTGGAGCTTCGGGCCGTGCTCTTGCATCGTGCGGGGGAAGACCATGACCTCAACCGAACCCTCGAGGTCCTCGAGCTCGAACACCGCCATCAGATCGCCCTTGCGGGTCCACTTGCGCTGGAGATTGGTGATGACCCCGCCAACCTTCACGATCGCTCCGTCGGGGGTGTCGGCGAGTCCGGCCACACCGGTGTCGGCCTTGCGCCGAACCTGCGCCTCGAAACCAAGAAGGGGATGGTCGGAGATGTAGAGGCCGAGCATCTCTTTTTCGTTCGCAAGGCGGGGCATCTTGTCGAATTCGACATCAGGAATCGACGGTCGTTCATCGAAGGAGGGGCCATCATCGAGTTCGCCGAACAGCGACATGACACCCATGTCGTGTTCTTTCCGGCGCTGCACCGTCAGATCGATGATCTGCTCGTACACCTGCAGCAGACCCTTCCGGGGATGGCCGAGACAGTCGAACGCACCACCCTTGATCAACGACTCGATCGTGCGCTTGTTGAGCGCCTCGATCTCGACCCGCTCGACGAAATCGATGAACGACTCGAAGGGACCATCCTCATTCCGGGCAGCGAGAATCTTCACGACGATGCCCTCGCCGACGTTTCGGATCGCCGACATTCCGAAGATGATGCTGCCCGGGGTGACGCCCCGTTGCTCACTCCCTTCGGCGTAGGGACCACCGTCCCATTTGGGGTTGGGCACCGGCGTGAAGTCCATCTCCGAACGGTTGATGTCAGGCACCTCGACGGCGATGCCCATGAGGCGACACTCGTTGAGATATACCGCTGCGGACTCGAGCTTGCTCTTTACCGACGTGAGCAGCGCCGAAAGATACTCAACGGGATGGTTCGCCTTCAGGTAGGCAATTTGGTACGCGACATAGCCGTAGCCATACGAGTGCGACTTGTTGAAGGCGTAATCGGCGAACTGAGCAATGATGTCAAACATCTCGACGGCGAGCGAGTGGTCGTAGCCCTGCTCGACGACGCCGGCGGTGAACTTCTCCCGCTCCTTCTCCATCGCCTCGCGGATCTTCTTGCCCATCGCCTTGCGGAGGGAGTCCGCCTCGGCGAGTGAGTAGCCCGCGAACTTCTGCGCCATTCGCATGACGCTCTCCTGATAGATCATCAGGCCGTAGGTGTCGCCGAGCAGTTCCTCAGCGTCGGAGTGGATGAACTCGACCGGCTTGCGCCCGTTCTTGCGGTCGGCGTAGTCGTTGTGCATGTTCGCCGCCATCGGGCCGGGCCGATAGAGAGCGACGAGAGCGGCAACATCGTCGAACGAGTCTGGGGCGAGCGAGCGGATCAGGGCCCGCATGGGTGAGGACTCGAGCTGGAAAACCCCAATGGTATCGCCCCGCTTGAGCAGTTCGAAGGTGGGTTGATCGTCAAGCTCGATGGCGTCGATGTCGAGCTCGATACCCCTCTTGTCCTTGACCCAAGTCAGACAGTCGGAAATGACGTCGAGGTTTCGCAGGCCCAGGAAGTCCATCTTGAGCAACCCGAGATCCTCGACGCCGTGCATCTCGTACTGGGTGACGACCGGCGCCTCCTCGATGGGCTTGCCGGACTCGGGCTTGCGTTGGATCGGCAGGTATTCGGTAAGCGGATCGTTGGTGATCACCACCGCGGCGGCGTGGATGCCGTCCTGACGGCGCAGACCCTCGAGGCCCTTGGCGACATCGACAACCCTGGCGACATCGGCGTCGGTGTTGACCATGTCGCGAAGCTCGCCGGCGGACTTGTAGCCGTCGAGGTACTTCGGGTGCTCTTCGAAGCAGTACTTCAGCGGGGTGTCCCTGCCCATGATCAGCGGCGGCATCGCCTTTGCGACCTTGTCGCCAACGGAGTACGGGTAGCCGAGCACGCGAGCTGCGTCACGTACGGCAGCTCGGGCCTTGATTTGGCTGAAGGTGACGATCTGGGCGACACAGTCACGGCCGTACATGTCGGCGGCGTAGCGGATCATGTTGTCGCGGTATCGCGTGTCGAAGTCCATGTCGATGTCGGGCATCGACAAGCGCGACGGGTTGAGAAAGCGCTCGAAGAGTAGATCGTACTTGATCGGGTCGAGATCAGTGATCCAGAGCGTGTAGGCCACCGCACAACCAGCGGCGGAGCCTCGGCCGGGCCCGACCCGGATGTCGTTGTCGCGGGCGTACCGGATGAGATCCCAGGTGATGAGGAAGTAAGCCGAGAACCCCATGTTGTCGATGACGCTTAGCTCATAGTCGAGACGCTCGACGACCTCATCGCTGAGGTTGGCGCCCCAACGCTTGTGGGCACCCTCGTAGGTGAGGTGGCGGAGATAATCGGTGTCGCTCGAGAACCCCTCGGGAAGCGGGAACTCCGGCAGCTGCGGTTTGCCGAACTCGATCTCGACACCGCAGCGCTCGGCGATCCACAGCGTGTTGTCGCACGCCTCCGGGACCTCGCTGAACAGCCGACGCATCTCGCCGGCGGTCTTGATGTAGTGGCCGTCGCCGTGGAACTTGAAGCGGTCGGTATCGCTGAGCAGTGATCCGGTCTGCACGCACAGCAGGGCGTCGTGGGCCTCGGCATTGTGTTGATGGGTGTAGTGCGAGTCGTTCGTGGCGAGGATCGGTGCCTTGATCTTGCGAGCGATCTCGAGCAGCTGCGGGTTGGTGGTGCGCTGCTCGGGAATGCCTTGATCTTGCAGCTCAATGAAGAAGTTGTTGCGCCCGAAGATGTCCTGGAAACGAGCGGCGTGCTCGAGCGCAGTATCGAGTCGCCCCTGCATCAGCGACTGGAGGACGTGTCCCCCGAGACAACCCGACGTGGCGATGATGCCCTCGGCGTGCTGCTCCATCAGCTCCCAGTCGGCCCGGGGCTTGTAGTGATAGCCCTCCATATAGGCCTTTGAGGACAACTGGATCAGGTTCTGGTACCCGATATTGTTCTCCGCCATGAGGATGGCGTGGTAGTAGAGCTTCTTGCCTCCACCGGTATCGCCGCCGGAGTCGTCGGCTCTGCCTCGACGACTGGGACGCTCGTGGCGGCTTTCGTGCGCAAGGTAGATCTCGGTGCCGATGATCGGCTTGATGCCCTGATCCTTGCAGCCCCGGTAGAAGTCGAGGACGCCGTACATATTGCCGTGATCGGTGATCGCCATGGCGGGCTGGCCGTCGGCGGAGGCAGCAGCAATCGCCTCGTCGAGGCGCGACGCGCCGTCGAGCATCGAATACTCGGTGTGGACATGCAGATGAGCGAACGAATCCGCCATCTCGGCTCTCCTCCCGGCCGGCCGGTGACGCTGCCTGTGGACACCGATGTGGACGCCCTGTGGACGGGTTACACCGGTGTGATTTCGAACCTAACCGGCGAATCCCCGAGCCACAAGAGGGGTTTTGGCGAACTCAGAGATAGGTGCCGGGACGGGTGTCGGCCCCCTCACCACCCGGCCCCTCTCCCCCGCCGGAACCGATCTGACCCCGCAAGCCCTGGAGTTGCTGCTGCGCAGCCATCTGCTGCGCGAAGAGCATTGCCTGCATGCCTTGCACCAACCCCTCGAGCCAGCCGACAAGCTGCGCTTTGGCGATCTGGAGCTCGCCCGCAGTCGGTGTCTCCTCCGTGCTGAAAGGAAGAGCAAGACGATCGAGTTCCTCTCGCAGGTCGGGACTCAACGCCCCGCCGAGTTCGTTGACCGACGTCTCGTAGATGTCGCGGAGGCGATGCCGACTGGGCTCATCAAGCTCCATCGTGCGCAGCTCCTCGAGCAGCTGCTTCATCATCGCCCCGATGCGCATGACCTTGGCCGGGTGGTCCACCGTCTCGTCGACCACCTGTTCGTCGAGATGCTCGGGATCGACAAGCTCAACTTCGGCTCGTTCGACCAGATCGGTGCGGTCGCTCGATTTGGAATGCTGCTCGGTCACGGGAACTCGTCTCGGTGAAAGGTGGTCAAGAAATGATGGTCACGAGGTGAAGGTGAGGAGCGGTACGTGCATCTCCTCCGAGCTGAGTGAACCATGGCGGGCAACCAACCACGACGGCGTCCGGTCAGCCGGATCCGCAAAGCTCCAGTGATCACGTGCCACAACGGCAACATCACCGAGGCGACGACGAGCCTGGTCATTCACGGTGGGCCCGAACCAACCCTCGTCGAGGATCTGCTCGCAGGTCAGCACCCAGGCCTGTCGACCGTGGGCGTCAGCGGTCGCAGCGAAGACGTCCCGCTGACGACCCGGCTCGGCGTGCAGCCAGCGGAACCGCCCCTCACCCGACACCTGGAAGCACAACGATGTCGCCGACGGGGTCAAGTCGAGCTCACCGTCGGGACACGACACCAGACCGTGATCGGCAGTGACCACCAGGGCGGTGCCACGCGGCAGCATCGGCAACAGATCGGCAACCATCCGGTCGACGGCAGCCAGCTCAGCGTCGTAGTGCTCGCCGAAGCCAAACTCGTGAGCGATCTTGTCGATCCCGTCGTAGTAGGCGTACACGAACGGTTCGCCTGCAGCGACAGCTCGCCGGATCTCGACCGGCAACGTCGGCAGGGTTCGCCATCCGTGCTGACGACCGCCGGCCTGATGGGCCCGGGTGAAACCGGTGGCCACAAACGGGGCGTTCTGCACCACGACTGGGCGCTGTCCGCAAAACGCCGGGTTCGGTTGAAACTCCTCGGGCACGATGCGCTCTCGTGCATCACCCTGCTTGGTCCTCCACGACAAAACATTCATCACGTCGTTGTCGACAGCAACGCGATAGCCAACCACCCCGTGTTCACCGGGAGGAAGCCCGGTGGTGATCGAGGTGAGCGCTGCGCTGGTGGTCGACGGCGCGACCGTGGTGATCGAGCGTCCGGTCAACCCGTTGAGGGTCGGGGCGAGATGGGCTCGGGCCTGGAGCTGATGCCAGCCGAGGCCGTCGATGACAAGGAGCACGACTGCCGACGCATCGAGCACCTCATCGCCGAAGAGCGGGGACGAACCCAGCTCCGGTTCCAGCAGGCCCGGCACGATCTGGGTGACACAGCCGTCGTTCCAGTCGGGAAGCACGGGAGAGGCGCTCATCGGAGATGAGGCTAGCGACCGACAGCACCGTGGCACGGGCGTTCCGGCGTAGAATCAGCTGTATGCGCGTCTCGACCCGTGGAGATTATGCGGCCCGGGCACTGCTCTCGCTTGCGCTCCACAGCGAAACGTCGCCCACGTCGGTCCGCGAAATCGCCGAACGCACGGTGCTCCCGCAGCCCTACCTCGAGCAGATCCTCTTGGCCTTGAAGGGCGCCGGACTCGTGCGTTCCAAGCGCGGCGTCGGCGGCGGGTACGTCCTCGCCCGGGATCCCGACGACATCAAGCTTTCCGAGATCATCCGAGCCGTCGACGGTCCGATCACTGCCGGCGACTTCGGCGAGCCCCACACCGACGGCGCCTGCGACCACGAAGGCCAGTGCGTCCTTCTTGCGATCTGGGGTGCTGCGGGTTCGCATATGCGAACCTTCCTCGACAGCTTTTCGCTCGCCGACATCGCAGGCATGTCGCAGGGCCAGCGGCCCTGGCCTGCCACCGGCGACTGATCAGGAGAGTTGACCGAGCACTGACGAGAGATCGTCGGGTAGCGCGGCCTCGAACGACATCGCCTCATGGCTCACCGGGTGCCGGAATGACAGTTGTGCCGCATGCAAGAACGGCCGACCCGGCTCCAGCCCCGGTCGGCCGCCGTCGTAGTCGCGATCTCCGACGACAGGATGGTTAATCGCCCGCAGATGCACTCGGATCTGATGGGTACGGCCAGTCTCAAGTCGACACTGAACCAACGAGCAGGTGACAGGCGTCTCGAACCGCCGCTCGACGCGATAGTGAGTAATCGCGCGGCGTCCGTTCTCGGTGACGGTCATGCGGGTGAGATGACGAGCCGACCGCCCGATCGGGGCATCGACCGTGCCGGCGTCAGAATCGAGATGGCCCCAGACGAGGGCAAGGTAAACACGCTCAGGCTCGTGGGCGCTCATCTGACCGACCAACTCGACGTAGGCCTCCTCGCTGCGAGCAACGACCAGCAGGCCTGATGTGCCCCGGTCGAGCCGGTGCACGATGCCGGGACGGTGGACCTCACCGACCCGCAGGAGTTCCGGATAGCGCGCAACTAGCCCGTTTACGAGCGTGTCATCGGCCTGCCCGGCTCCAGGATGCACAACGAGGCCGGCCGGTTTGTCGACCACGATCACGTCGTCATCTTCGTGGACAACGGTGAACTCGACGTCGACTTGGGGCGCCGGGGTGGGATCATCAGGAGGCGGGAGTTCGATCGTGACGACCGTTCCGGCGTCGACCTTGCGGCTCGGCGTCGTGATCGGGCGGCCGTCGACAACGACCTTGCTCCCGACGATCAGTTCCTTCGCAAGCGAGCGGCTGATCCCAGCAATCGCCGACACGACGCGGTCGATCCGCTCGCCGTGGAAGGCCTCTGGAAGCGTCTCGATCAGGTGCTGGTCGTTCATGGCGGCCTCGCCGGCCCGTCCCGACTCAGCGGCGGTTGCCGAGGCCGCCAACCTTGTACTCGACACGCTCTGCGGCCCACGGGATCGCACGAAGGCGCTCTTGAGGGATCGCCTTCCCCGATGCGACACAGACGCCGTACGTACCGGCCTTGATGCGGTCGAGTGCGGCGTCGATCTGCTCGACGGCTTGGCGCGCCTGGTTGGACAGCGCAAGGTCGCGCTCGCGCTCGACGGCGAGCGTGTCACCCTCGCCTGACTCTTCGTCGAACTGCACGTCGCCGGGCTCGCGGCCCTCGATCAGGGCCTCGGCCTCGGCCCGGTAGGTCTCCTCGGAGTGCAAGTACTTGGCCCGCTCCTCCTCGAGACGGACCTTCATATCGCCGATGAACTTCTTGCCAAACGGCGACTTGGCCTTCTTGACGGCTTTTTTGGCCGTCACCTTCTTCGCAGGCGCCTTCTTCGCTGCGGACTTCTTCGCAGGCGCCTTCTTCGCTGCGGACTTTTTGGTGGCGGACTTCTTGGCCGCCTTCTTCGCCGTCGCCATTGCGCTCGTCCTCGTTTCGTCGCCGGTCCACGCCTTGAACCGGCTCAAGGCGGCGAATTGTAGGGCCGGAGCGGGCAATTACCGCGAATACCCCGAGGAACGGTCAGCGGCGGCGGTTGAACCAGGCCCGCCCACCGTCGTCCTCCCGGTCGTCGAAGAACGTCGCCAGAGCATCCTCGCCGAACTCGTCGGAACCCTCGCCGCTGGCAACGTCACGCAATTGCTCGAGAAAGGCATCACTGCTCGAATCCGGCTCAGGCTCGTCGAACAACGGGCGTTTGTCGCTCGACGACACCTCCTCAAGATCCGCAGACGTCACCAGTAGTTCCTCAAGATCCGCAGACGTCACCAGTAGTGGCGGGGTATCGGCGGTGCAGGACTCAGTATCGTCCGACTCAGCCACGACCGGCTCGGCCGTGAGGTCGGACGCAGGCGCCTCATCAGCGACACGCAGCAAGGTGGGCTCAGCGTCAGGCATTGGGCTCGGAGCGAAGGTGAACACGTCCGCTTCGGCCACTTCGTCGGTCCGCTGCGGAGCGTCCTCAAGCAGCGGGTCATAGGTCGCCACCTGTTCCTCGTCGACCGACTCCGTCTCGGCAGCGCCATCCGAAGCAACTTCATCCGCAATGGCGACGACGCTGATGGCCTGGGTGATCTCCGACTCGGGAGCGGGCTCCGGCGCAGGGGCGCTCGAGTCAACCGCTTCGATAACGATGGGCTCAGCGATTTCGGCGACCGTGTCCTTGGGCGTCTCGAAATCGGCGGGGGCGACGACACCGCTCGTAGCGGACATTGCTGGGAAGCGGAACTGTTCAGGATCGTCAAGCAAGTGCTGAAGCGCGGCGACGGATGCCCCAAGCACGTCGCGGGATTGCTCGAGATGCCGTTCGAGAATTGCGATGTCGTCGGTGAGGAACGCCCGATACCGCTGGAGTTCGGCGACTTCGGCGAGGACGAGTTCGCGTTCAGTGCGCACGCTCTCCTCAACGGCGGCCTCGGCTTCGGCAAGCATGCGACGACGATCGGTTTCGGCTTCGGCGACGACAAGCGAGGCGTGGTCGTCGGCCTGGCGGCGGATCTCGGCTGCCTCGGCGTCGGCTTCTTCAATTGCAGCGTCAACGGTGCGCTGCGCCAACAGCAGCATCTTGGTCAGGCCCCCCTCACTCGCTTCGACCGGATCGGCGCCGCTCGACCCGGCGACATTGGCCTCGGCAGACTCAACCCGACTCTGCAGTTCGGCAATCCGGCCCTGCGCAAGCGCAGCCGCCTTTGCTACTCGATCGATGTAGGCGTCGACCTCAGCAACGTCGTAGCCGCGGAAGCGCTCGTTGAACGCAATGTCTTGGAAGAGCGGAGAAAGATCATCCATGCGGCGCATCCTAGATTCCGTAACTCATCCGATGAGGGACCGCAGCGCGGTGTTCTGAGCCGAGAATCAGCAGATGATGCCTCGCAGGACCTGCACGCCGATGATGACGATGATCGGTGACAAATCGAGGGCGACGGAGCCCAGCCGCACGGCGGGGATCGCCCTGCGCAGTGGAGCCAGCACGGGGTCGGTGACCATGAACAAGAATCCCGCAACGGTCGCCATCGACCCATTCGGGTCGAGTGGGAACCAGCTCAGGATAATCCGAGCGAAGATCGCGAGCAGGTACAGATCGAGAAGAAGACAGATGATGAGCACGATGGGTCACTCGAAGGCGCGGTGGGTGTCGGCGTCTGACACTTCGACATCGGCGGGCACCAGCAGGTACACCTGATCCGCAACCCGCTCCATGCCCCCACCGCGGGCATAACAGAGCCCACTTGCAAAGTCGACGATTCGGCGACGCAAGTCGCGATCGGCGTGCTGCAGATTGATGATCACTGCTTGGCCGGCCTTGAACCGGTCACCGATCAGTTGGGCGTCGTTGAAGGTCTCGGGGCTGACAGTGTGGGGGCTCGCCGCACGACTGTCGACAATGCGGACCGCCGGCGGTACCGGAGCGTTGGGGGCTGACGCCCCGACACTGAGGGCGGGACTCGGGGGAGCCGATTCGGGGCGGGACTCGCCCGGAACGACACGCACCGAGCCAGAGGGTTCAGAACGCAAAACGTTCGCAATCGGACGGACCGTCGCAATCTGAGGGCCAGGGGTGGGGTTGGCGACGGCCTTCACGGGGCGAGCGTCTTCCGACGCCGACGCGGCCTCAGCCCCGGAGCGGTCGGGACCGGCGTCGATGGGCGCGTACTCGTCGAACGAGTCGTATTCATCATCAGGACCCAGCCCGAGATAGATGAGCGTCTTCTTCAGCATGGACACGATTGCCCTCCTTGCGGAAAGGCTACTCCCGTCCCCGCCGTCGTCGGTGTCATCCCCACACCTGGCGGACGGTCACCCGAGTCGTTCGCCAAAGAGGTCGCGGCCGATTCGAACCATCGTGGCGCCCTCGTCAACGGCGATCTCGAGATCGGCACTCATCCCCATCGAGCACTCGTCGAGACCGAGTCGATCAACGAGGCCTCGAAGCAAGGAAAAGCCCGGGCGAGCCGCCTCCGGCTCGGCGAGCAGTGCGACCCCCATCAGACCGATGACCTCGAGCCCGACGCCGGTGGCGTGCATGACAAGATCCTCGGTGGTGTCGGGGCCGCAGCCGCCCTTGTTCTCCTCACCGGAGATGTCGACCTGAATCATCACCTTGGCACCTGGCGCTCGCTTGGCGATCTCGGTGGCGAGCTCGGGCCGATCAACGGTTTGCCACACGTCGACATGCGAGGCAAGCTGCCTAACCTTGTTGCGCTGCAGCCGGCCGATGAAGTGCACCGTTGGCGTGGTGGTGATCTCGGTGAGCTTGGCAGCCGCCTCCTGGGCATAGTTCTCGCCGATATCGTCGAGCCCGGCTGCTACAGCGGCGTCGATGGCCGAAGGACCAAAGGTCTTGGTGACCGCCACGATGCGGACGTCGGCCCCGCCCGCCGTGTCGAGACGGGTCCGGACGGTTGCAGCCCGTTCGGCGACCACCGCCGGGTCGACCAAGGTCATGCCGCCACCAGCCGAGCCGCAGTGATTTGACGACCCACATCGCCGCGCACGCGATGGGAGAAAAAGCGCTCGTCTGCGGTGTCGAAACCGAGATCGTCGACAACGTCGACACCCGCCTGGTGCAGGGCAAGCTTGGTTGCAGCAGCCATGTCGAGGGCGAGAGTACCGGCGACCGTCTCGCCGCGACATGTGCCGCCAACGGCGGTCTCAACCTGGGCGAGTTCATCGGCTCCGAACTCGTAGTGAGCCGGCCGGATGCACGGGCCGATAACCGCCTGGAGCCGGCCTGAGCCGATCATCCGCAAAGCCTCGACACTGCGGTCGACCACGCCTGCGACGAGACCTCGCCACCCGGCGTGTATCACCCCGACCGCGCGTTCGCCGACCACGACGACCGGGACGCAATCAGCGGTCTGCACACACAGCACCGCTCCCAGCAGCCCGGTGACGGCGGCGTCGCCGTCGGTGCCGGCATACCCGCCGGGCGAGTCGACGAGGGCGACGTCGGAGCCGTGGACCTGTCGCAGCCACGTCCATTCACCATCGAAGACACTTCGTCGACGCTCGGCGAATTTGTCGGCAAGCGCGTCGATGCGAAAATCACCGTCATGCCGGTCGGTCAGGCAAATTTCGACCGCTGTGCCGGCGCCTGCGGGGAGTCGCCGGAAGCGCATCGACCTACTTCAGGAACGACGGGACGTCGAAGTCGGGATCGCCAAGATCAAGATCGCCTTCGTCGTCGGTGGCAAACACGTCGACGATCGGCACCTCGCCGGTGGGGTCACTGCGCTCGAGCATCGGCTCTCGGCCCGGAGCTTGCCCCGTACGAGCGATCGACTCCTCCCAGCGATCGAAGCCGGCAGCGATCACGGTGACACGGACGTCGTCGCCCAACTCGTCGTCGATCACCGTGCCGAAGATGATGTTGGCGTCCGGGTGGGCAACACCGTGGATGATCTCAGCTGCCTCGTTGACTTCGAGCAGGCCGAGATCCGGACCGCCGCAGATATTGAGGAGAATGCCGCGGGCGTTCTCGATCGATGCCTCGAGCAGCGGACTCGAGATCGCAGCGCGGGCAGCGGCAATCGCACGGCCCTCACCGCTGCCGTGACCGATCCCCATGAGCGCCGAACCGGCGTCGACCATGACGGCGCGAACGTCGGCGAAGTCGGTGTTGATCAAGCCGGGCGTGGTGATGAGATCGGTGATGCCCTGCACACCCTGCAGGAGGATCTCATCGGCCATCTTAAAAGCGTTGAGCATCGACGTGTCGTTCGTCGAGATCGACAGCAGCCGATCGTTGGGGATGACGATGAGGGTGTCGACCTTTTCCTTGAGCTTCTGGATGCCCTGCTCGGCTTGGACGGAACGGCGACGACCTTCGAAGGCGAACGGTCGGGTGACGACACCGATGGTGAGCGCACCCTGGCTCTTCGCGACCTCGGCGATCACCGGTGCGGCACCCGTGCCGGTGCCACCCCCCTTGCCAGCGGTGATGAACACCAGGTCGGCCCCGGTGAGCGACTCGCGGATCTCGTCGACGTGCTCCTCTGCGGCTTGGCGTCCGACCTCGGGGTCCGAACCCGCACCGAGCCCGCGCGTGAGGTCGCGACCGATGTCGAGCTTTTCGTCGGCGTCGCTCATGAGCAGCGCCTGGGCGTCGGTATTGGCAGCGATGAACCCGACGCCCTTCAACCCGGCGTCGATCATGCGGTTGACGGCGTTGACACCGCCGCCGCCGACACCGACGACCTTGATGACAGCCAGATAGTTCTGCGGATCAGACATCACGTTGGGATCCCCCGTGCGAGATCAAGTAGAGCACTGCCCGGGCACGCGACAGTGCGTGCCGGAGTGACGAGACCGTACACCCGAACCCCACGGATTTTGGGGACGCCCACCCCGCCTAACCCGTAGGAGCAGTCGTAGCAGGCTCTGCGCACTGGGGGGAGCGCTTCAGGACGGGGTTCGCGCCGACCCGCACATCGATCTCACAAATCCCTGCCAGATCGACCTGGTCGAGCACGGAGCGAACCGCCTCGTACTTGGTGTCGAGATCACGATCGTCGCCCATGATCGCGACGACACCGCCGACCAGATCGAGCCTGAGCAGCGGTGTGCCGGCTCCTGCGGAGTCGATGTCGAACGTCTTGACCCACGGTGCGAGATCGAGCGGCATGGCGTCGATCAGTTCGAGTGCCGGGAGGGCAAGGGTCTGCACATCGCCGAGATCGCCGGCGGGCACGAGCGTGATGACGGGCAGGTCGCCGACGGCGGAGGTTTCCGAGCGGGCGATCGCAACCGCTTCAGCGTCGATGACGACCCCGCTGCCGTCATCGACGGGCAACAGAGCGACACCGATGCGGCGGGTGACCACGATCTCGACCGTGCCGGGCCACGCTCGGTCGACGGCAGCCGTCTGGACCCACGGCAGCGCGACAATCCCCTCGGCGGCGCCATCGAGGTCGAGATCGAGCATCGGCGTGCCGATGACCAAGCCGGATGCCTCAGCAACCTGATCGGCCTCTGCGCCGAATGCCCCATCGATCTCAACGGTGTCGAGATCGAAGACGGCCGAGCGGCTCAGGGCATACCCGCCACCCGCAAGGGCGACGACCACGACGATGCCCGCGAGCACGCGAAGACGCCGTCGTCCTTCGGCGCGACGGACGGAAATTCTCCGCTGCCTGAGCCGAGGATCGATCGATGTCACGACGACCAGGGCACCTCGTCGTCGGTGAAACCGACAAGATGGGTCTCGGGTTGCAGCACAACGCCATGGGCGTACTCGACCAAGGTTTGGACCTCGATCATCACCTGGAGCACATCGGCCGCAGTGCCTCCCTCATCGGCCTGGATAAAGTTCGCATGCTTCACCGACACTTCTGCGGTGCCGACCCGAAGCCCCTTCCCTCCCGCAGTGTCGATCAGTCGGCCGGCACTCTCGCCGTCGGGATTGGTGAACACCGAACCCGCGTTCTGACCCCCGGGTTGGTTGTCGCGGCGCCACTGGACGATCTCGGCCATCTCGGCCTTGCCCTTTCGTTCATCACCCGGGCTGAGCGACAGCCGGCAACCGACGACGACTTCATCGGTGCGGAGTGCCGAGTGGCGATAGGACAGTTGGAGTTCCTCAGCGGGGACGATGCGCCGCTCCCCCGCTGCGAAGTCGACGACGTCGGCGTCGAGCAGTGCGTCCTTCATATCGGCGCCGTGGCCGCCAGCATTCATCCGAACAGCGCCGCCGATCGAACCCGGCACACCGACGGCCCACTCGAAGCCGGCGAGGCCGTACCCGACCGTCGTTCGCGCGACGACCGGTAGTTTTGCCGCTGCGCCGGCGATCACGATCGTCTCATCGACCACGTTGATCGCCGCGTAGTCGCCGGCCATGTGTATGACGAGGCCGTCGAACCCGCAATCGGCGACGAGCATGTTGCTGCCACGACCCAGCGTCATCACGGGAATGCCCGTGCCGGCAACGGCGGCGGCAACTGCGCTCAGGGTCTCGTGATCGTCGACGACAACCATGGCGGCGGCGCGGCCGCCAACCCGATACGTCGTGAGTGCGCCCATCGGGACGTCGACCGCGATCTTGTCGCCGACGTCGTCCATCAATCGTTCGATCACCGCAACGAGGACGGGGTTCATGCCGCGCCCTTATGCTCGAGTCGTCCGATCACCTGACCCGGCAGGCCGGTCAGATCACCGGCGCCCAGCGTGAGGCAGAGATCACCGGGGCGTAACCGCTGGGCCAGCCATCCGGCGGCGTCGTCGAGACGCGGCATCCAGGCCACCGTGGACCACGGATGAGCGTCGAGCACGGCATCGACAATGAGCTTGCCGGTGATGCCGGGGCGCGGGGTCTCCCCCGAGGCATAGATGTCGGTGACCACGAGAACGTCAGCACCGCCGAACCCGTGAGCGAAGTCCTGCCAGAGCGCCGCCGTTCGGCTGTAGCGATGCGGCTGGAATACGCACACGATGCGTTCCCATCCGCCGTCGGTGGCAGCTGCGAGCGCAGCCTCGACCTCGGTGGGCAGATGCGCGTAATCGTCAACGAAGGTCACCCCGTCGATCTCGCCTCGGAACTCGAAGCGCCGAGCGACACCGCCGAACCGGGCGAGTGCCATGGCAGCTGCGGCGGCCGAACCACCGGCGGCGATCGTCGCCACCAAGGCCGCCGCTGCGTTGCGGGCGTTGTGCATGCCCGGGGTCGGCAACTCGACGCGAGCCACCTCCACCCCATCGTGCCGGATGGTGAAGGCCACTGACGCTCGGTCCGTCTCCATGTCGACTATGCGGTAATCGGCGTGTTCGGCCGTGCCATAGGTAATGCCCGGCACTGCGCTCGCAATCTGCATCGCCCCGGGATCGTCTGCACAGTAGATCGGTGTGGTGGCGGCATCGGCGAACTGGACGAACGCCGCCATGAGTTGCTCGGGGTCGTTGTCATAGGTTTCGAGATGGTCGGGTTCGACGTTGGTGACGATCGCGACCTCCGCACCGAGCGACAAGAACGTGCGGTCGGACTCGTCGCCTTCGATGATGAACCACTCCCCGTCAGCCCAGACGGCACCGGAGCCGATCTCGTTGACGTCGCCACCGATGATGAACGACGGATCGAGGTCGGCCTCCATCATCGCCATAGCGAGCATGGAACTCGTGGTGGTCTTACCGTGTGTGCCGGCGACGACGATCGAGCGACGCTCGGCCGAGATCGCCGGGAGGATGTCACTGCGGCGCAGCACCGGGATCTGGCGCTCGTTCGCGGCGCGAACTTCGGGGTTGTGCTCAGGGATCGCCGTGCTGATCGCCACGAGATCGGCGGCGCCGACGTTGGCGGCGGCGTGACCGACGTGGATCTCCATGCCGGCGACCCGTAGTCGTTCGGCGACCGGACCATCCTTCAGATCGCTGCCGGTGACGGTGTGCCCCATGCGGTGGAGCACGTCGGCGATCGCGCCCATGCCTGCGCCACCGGCGCCGACAAGGTGGATGTGGTGGGCTTCGCTCAGGTCCGGGGTCATCGTGGTGTTCCCTCCGGGGAGGCGGAGTTGGGGCGAGGTCGCGACGCATGCTGCTCGAGAAGATCGACAACCGCTACCGCCGCGTCGGGACGGGCCACCGACGAGGCCGCCGCCGCCATCGACGCCAGCCGATCGGGGTCGTCCACCAGGCGGTCGACCTCTGCGGCGAACCGGTCGGCGTCGAGTTCACCGTCGACAACAAGCACCGCAGCACCTGCGTCGACGAGCGCGCGCGCGTTGGCGGTCTGATGATCGCCGGGTGCACCCGGCAGGGGGACGAGCACGCTGGGCAGTCCAGCGACCCCCATAACCGACGGACTCGCCGGTTGGCACGTCGCGCAGAGCGATCACCGAACTGGAGAATCGCATTGCAGGGCGAAGCGGAGCAGGATTCGGTAGCCCTTTGGTTTGTCCCCCATACACCGCGTAACCCACCCGCACCCAGTCGCTGGACGCTGACAACCCTCGCTGCATTGCTGCCGAGTTGTGCAGGCTCGTAGTATCCTGGCCGCCGCGAACCGTTTGTTCCCAGCTTTGGAGTTGTGCTTGGATGAGTGCGTTGTCTGGTTCTTCGGCCGACGCCAGATGGGACATTGCCGTGATTGCACCGATGCCATACGACAGCAGGGTGTCGCGAATGCCCGCGTATCGCTCGGCTGTAAATCCCAGCCGATGCATGCCGGTATCGATCTTGATCCACGCCTGAGACAGATCTGCCCCCAGCGTTTTGCACCACTCGATTTGCTCGTCGGAGTGTATGACCGGCCAAAGATTCAGTTTGCCGGCCAAAGCAAGATCGCTGGCAGTGTGGGGCCCCTCCAGAATCAGTAGCGGGGCACTGACGCCGGCTTCGCGGAGAGCCACGGCCTCTTCAGTAAACGCGACCGCAAGGGCATCTATGATGGATTCAATATGTTGCGCGACCTGAACCGCGCCATGACCGAACGCGTCGGCTTTCACCACGGCCATGAACCGATGCGCTGCCAGCGATCCCCGGAGGGTGCGAATGTTCTCACTGATGGCTGCGAGATCGATGTGAACCGCTGTCGTGCGTGACATCAGGGGCTGCTGAAACGGTGTTGCTGAAACAGTTTTTGTGCAGCTGACCAGCGGGACCCCGGGCGGCCATCATTGACTGGCTTGCCATCCAAAGAGACTACAGGCACCAGTTCTTTGGTAGAGGAACTCAGCCAGATTTCCGACGCGCTGAGTACCTCGCCGCGGCTCACCGGGCGGACCTCCACAGGCCAGTCTGTATGCGCCGCCAGCAGTTCAAGGCATTGGCGACGCGTGACTCCAGGCAGTTTCTGATGATCCAGTTCAGGAGTTAGGATCTTGTCGCCGCATACAATAAAGACATTGCAGACCGCCGCTTCGGTGAGTTCATCTCGCTCGTTAAATAGCAGTACTTCCTCAGCCTGCTCTTCAACCGCCTCCATCATGTGAAGCACGTTGCCCAGCAAAGCCGTCGATTTAATATGGCAGCGTCCCCAACGCTGGTCTCGTCGGGTCACTGTGCGAAAGCAGGAGGCTGTCTCGAGTGATCCGTCAGAGGGTGGACTGATGTCAAACGCGTAAGCGAAGACCGTCGGCAAAGGATGCTCAGGAAAGACGTGTTGACGCTTTTCCACCACCCCGCGGGTAATTTGCAGATATATTCCGAGATTGCCGGCGCCATTACGCGCGATGATTTCTTCGAGGATGTTGATCAATTGCTCGTCAGAATGCGGCTGCGACAAGGCGATACCATTCAGTGACTGATGGAGCCGTTCTAAATGGTATTGCAAGGTCACCATCTTCCCGTCATAGCAGGGAATGACCTCGTAGACGCCATCGCCGAACAAAAATCCTCGGTCCATTGGCGAGATGCGGACGTCGGCGAGGGGGGCGTAGTCACCGTTGAGGTAGGCGATGGTCATGCCCGTTCTCCTGATGTCAGCGTATCGTGAACCGCTTGAGTGAGACGTTCACCTTCGGCGGCTGGAAAGCTATCTTCAGTGGGCGTCGCTTCACCGGTCACGCCATCAACCGCACCACGCGCCACCAGATATTCCAGATCTTCTCGAATGCGATGTTCAGCGCTGTATTCCGGGTCTGATAGCCAGCGAGCGACGGTGCAAAGCGCATAGGCTGCCCAGTTGGAGACGTCGGCTACCACCAATTCGTCACAGGTACTGACCGAAGGCTGAATATTGAGCTTCGACAAGCTGTTCAGCACGTTTCCCATCCCAAGTTCGTTGCCGCCATCACCAATGGCAATGGTAGGGCAGTTAGCCTGCACAAGGTAGGGTTCTGCGCCGCCGCATCGTGCAG
>CAJWHS010000024.1 GCA_913041415.1 uncultured Acidimicrobiaceae bacterium
GTCGAGCGGGCCCCAGGTGGGCGGGTCCTCTTGCACGTCACCAATCACGCCGCTCAGGTCGGATTTGTTCTCTGGCTCACCGGCTGACTGCGCTCAACATCGTCGTTGCGGTCGAGACGCACGTCCGCATCGGATGTCCCCGCCGCTATCCTGTAGGGGTCCCAAAATCGGGAACCGCTGCCCCGTTCGCACTGCGGCATGGGCGGCCGGGTACGACACCCAACGAAAGACACGATTTCACATGGCTACCAATCTGCGCCCTAAGGCCGAGACCATCGCTGACATGGCGAAGGCATTCGAACTCAGCGAGGACGACACCGGATCTCCCGAGATCCAGATCGCGCTTCTCTCTGAGCGCATCAACCACCTCACCGAGCATCTGAAGACCCACAAGAAGGATCATCACAGCCGGCGAGGCCTGCTGATGCTCGTCGGTCGGCGCCGTCGTCTCCTCGACTATGTCAAGGACAACGACATCGAGCGGTACCGTGCGGTGATCGCACACCTCGGTCTGCGACGCTGAAATGATGTTGGGGCAGTCCTTCTGGGCCGCCCTTTCGGTTTCCACCGGGACGTGCCCGGCGAAAACCCGACGAAACCCAGTAGCAGGAACGACCTGCGAACAAACCGAACACATGGCAGTTGGTACTAGTCGTGAGTTTCTGAGCGATCTCAGCGATTCACAACTGGGAACTGGCAGTCGTGTGTTTGTCCCAAGGAAATACAACACATGACTGAAACCACTTCTGTCACCGGCGCGTTTACTCGCGGCGAGGGCAAGGACGCTACATTTGAAGTCGGCAAATTTGCACCGCTCGCCGGTGGGTCGATCACCGCCCAGATGGGCGACACGATCGTCCTCGTGACCGCTACCGGAGCCAAGTCAGCCCGTCCCGGCACCGACTTCTTCCCGCTCACTGTCGATATCGAAGAGCGCATGTACGCCGCAGGCAAGATCCCTGGCTCGTTCTTCCGTCGTGAAGCGCGCGCCGGTGAACAGGCGATCCTGACCTGTCGTCTAATTGACCGCCCGCTTCGCCCTGCCTTCCCTGACGGGTACCGCAACGAGGTTCACGTTGTCGGCACCGTGCTCGGCGCGGATCAGGAGAACCCCTACGACGTGCTCGCCCTGAACGCTGCGTCGCTCGCCCTGAGCCTGTCGCCCATTCCGTTCGATGGCCCGATTGGGGCGGTTCGCATGAGCTGGTCGCCCGACGGTGCATGGATCCCTTTCCCGACCTACGAAGAGTCCGACGAGTCGGCCTTCGAGATGGTCGTAGCCGGCCGGATGGCCGACGACGACGTCGCCGTGATGATGGTCGAGGCCGGTGGTACTGGAAACTCATGGAACCTCTACGAGAGCGGCACACCGAAGGTCGACGAGGACGTCCTCGCCGGTGGCCTGGAGGCCTGCAAGACCTGGATCCGCGAGATGATCGAGCTGCAGCAGCAGGCGATCGACGCGGCGGGGCCCATCGAGAAGATGGACCCCCCCGTGGCCAGCGACTACAGCGACGAGATCCTCGCCGCCGTGCAGTCAGCTGCCACCGACCGCATTTCCGAGACCCAGAAGATCGCCGACAAGACAACCCGCCAGGACAGCGAGTCTGAGCTGAGCGCTACGGTTGTGGCCGAACTCGAAGGTCAGTTCGCCGACACTGAAGACGCCGAGAAGCAGATCAAGAACGCAATCCGCTCGGTGACCAAGGCAGTCGTCCGTAAGCGCATCGTCGAAGACGGCATCCGTATCGATGGTCGCAAGGCCAACGAGCTGCGTCACGTGTCGAGTGAGGTTGGTGTCATCCCGACCGCGCACGGCTCGGGTCTCTTCCAGCGTGGTGAAACCCAGGTTCTGAACTTCACGACGCTCGGCATGGGCCGCAGCGACATGATGATCGACGACCTCTCACCGACCGAAAAGAAGCGCTACTTCCATCACTACAACTTCCCACCGTTCTCGACCGGTGAGACCGGCTTCATGCGCGGACCGAAGCGTCGCGAGATTGGCCATGGCGCACTCGCCGAGCGTGCGGTGTTCCCGGTTGTTCCCAGCTTCGAAGAGTGGCCCTACACAGTCCGCACTGTCTCTGAGGTCATGGCCTCGAACGGTTCCTCGTCGATGGGTTCGGTCTGTGGCTCAACTCTCTCGCTCATGGACGCTGGTGTGCCGATCAAGGCTCCCGTTGCGGGTATTGCCATGGGACTCGTGCACGCCGAAGGCGAGTACGTCACCCTTACCGACATCCTCGGGGCCGAGGACGCTTTTGGCGACATGGACTTCAAGGTGGCCGGCACCACCGACTTCGTCACGGCTCTTCAGCTTGATACGAAGATCTCTGGTATCCCGGCCAACGTCCTCGCTGGCGCTCTGGCGCAGGCCAAGGAAGCCCGCCTTGACATCCTCGACGTGATGGCCGAGGCCATCGCCGAGCCTCGTCCCGAGGTCCGAGACACCGCCCCAAAGATCGAGAGCTTCGAGATCCCGATCGACAAGATCGGCGAGGTCATCGGCCCGAAGGGCAAGGTCATCAACACCATCCAACAAGAGACCGGCGCCGATATTTCGGTCGACGACGACGGCATGGTCGGCATCGTGGCCATTTCGAGCACCGACAACGCGAAGGTCGCCGAGGCCAGGCGTCAGATAGAGCTCATCCTTGATCCGCCGACCGCCGAGGTTGGGGCCGAGTACGCCGGCCGTGTTGTGAACATCACCAAGTTCGGTGCGTTCGTGAACATCCTTCCCGGCCGCGACGGCCTGCTGCATATCTCCAAGATCGGTGGCAGCAAGCGCATCGACAAGGTCGAGGACGTGCTCGAACTCGGTCAGGAAGTCCAGGTCGTCGTCGAAGACGTCGACCCGAACGGTAAGATCTCGCTCAAGCCGTTCGGTGACGGTCCGGAGGCCACCGGTGGCGATGCCGCCGAAGCGTCCGACTACGCCCCCGCTGATGCTTCTGGTGACCGTGAGTCGGTCTCGTTCGAGTCCGCCTTCGACTCCGACCTCGCTGACGAGTTCGGTGATCTCGGTCCCGAGGCCCAGCGTCGCTCCGGTGGTGGTGGCCGTGGCCGCGGCCGTGGTGCCCGCGGTCGCCGGTGACGGTCGGCCAAACGGGAGGACTCGCAACGTCGTCTGAGGACGACACTGCGATCCGAATCTCTCGACTCGACGGCGGCCTTCGGGTCGTCACCGAGTCCATGCCCCGGTCGCGATCTGTCGCGGTCGGGGCATGGATCGGAGTCGGCAACCGCGACGAGCCCGCCGAGTTGGCGGGCGTCTCGCACTTCCTCGAACACCTGCTGTTCAAGGGGTCGTCGACTCGATCCGCACAGGACATCGCTCAGGGCATTGATGCCGTGGGCGGTGATCTCAACGCGTTCACGTCTAAGGAGTACACCGCGTTCCACGCCCGGGTCCCTGCCTGGGAACTCGACTTAGGCTGCGACACCCTGCTCGACGTTCTCGTCGATCCGGGTTTCACCGAGACCGAACTCGACGCCGAACGTCAGGTGATTCTCGAAGAGCTTGCATGGAGCACCGATACGCCCGACGATGTCGTCCACGGCGTCCTCGCCGAGAGCTTGTTCCCGGGCCACCCGCTCGGTTGGGAGGTGCTCGGCACCGCCGACACCGTGCAGGCGATCGACGCTGCGCAGGTTCGGGCGTTCCACGACCGCTGGTACCGGCGGTCGAACATGGTGATCGCCGTGGTCGGCCCGGTCGACCACGACGAGATCGTTGCCCGGGCCGACACGGCACTCGCCGCGGTCGGGGAGGGTGAGCGCCCGGTGCGGGTTGCGCCGTCGCCCGAGATCGTGCCTGAGGTCGTCACGCCGCGTGCGATCGAGCAGATGCATCTCGCCCAGGGATGGCGCACCGGTGGCATACACAGCCCCGATCGGTATGCGCTCGCGGTGGCCACCCAATTGTTGGGTGGCGGCTGGTCGAGTCGTCTGTTCCAAGAGGTTCGCGAGAAGCGGGGCCTGAGCTACAGCGTCTTCGCATCGGTCGGCTCGTTCGCGGACAGCGGCACGATGTCGGTCTATGCCGCCACGGCACCCGATCGTCTCGCTGAATTGCGAACCGTAATTGATGCCCAACTCGACGACCTCGCGGCCAACGGTCCGGGTCAGCGAGAACTCGACGTGGCGCGCGGCGGGTTCGAAGGCGCCACGGTCCTCGGGCTCGAGGACACCGGTAGTCGCATGGCCCGCCTTGCCACCAATGTCTTGATCCGCGACCGAGTCGTCGGCGTCGACGAATACCTCGACGCGATTAGGGAGGTCACGGCTGCCGACGTGCAGCGGGTACTCGCCGAGGTACTTGAGGGCGCGGCGGCGGTGAGCATCGTCGGCTCAGGCTGAACTCGGCACAATGAACCCACGGTCGGTACCGTCCCGTCACGATCGAACATCTCGAGAGGAAGTTCTTCATGGCTCGTAACGCCATCCTCGCCGGCGCCGCCTTGGTGGTCGTCGGCATCGTCGTCACCATCGCCTCGGACTCCGAGAGCTTGACCTCGCTGATCCCCGTCTTCATCGGGGCGGTGTTCGTCGGGCTCGGCCTACTCGCCCGAGCCAAACCCGATCTCAACCACCACGTGATGCACGCAGCCGCTGGCCTCGCCTTACTGGGCGTGCTCGGGAGCCTCGGGTCGGCGGTCGGACGCGGAAGCGAGGGCTGGGCGCTGGTCGCGCAGCTCGCCACCGTGGTGATCCTCGGCGGCTTCCTTTACCGAGCGGTGCAGTCGTTCCGGGCGGCTCGTTTGGCTCGCGAGGCCGGCGCGGCGTGATGCTCCGGGCTTAGATGCCCGGCTTCCAGATCATGATGATGAGCTGCACGACGAACAGCAGCGTGAGCACGATGCCGCCCACCTGCAGCTTGTGCTCCGCCGAGGCATCGCCGGCGGCCACGCCCTTCTCGCCTGGGCGTACCAGAGCGTGAAGCACGCCGTTCATCCCGATCCACACGATGACGGCAGCAACCAGCCAGCCCTGCCGCACCTTGTAGACCTCGTCGCTCATGCCGGCGACGCCGAACCCAAGTAGGCCCGAGATGATAAGGGAACTGCCGTAGATCCGCATCGTGTTCTCGGCGATGTACCCGAAAACCGCAGGCCGCTCGGTGCCGTCGGCGTTGCGTATTGATGTCGACAGGACGGGATGCGCGATCGCCGGGGCGAACGCCACGAAGCCCGTCAGGACGTGCAGGAGAAGCATGATGTTGTACGGTGTGTCGCCGATCGCTGCGAACATGCCAGGGACCGTACTGGATCTCGCCACCGACGGCGGTGGTCTCGGGCCTAACCTGAAGACATGATCCGCGTAGGAGTTGTCGGAGCCGCAGGGAAGATGGGCGAGGAGGTTTGTCGCGCCATCGATGCCGATCCGGGCACCGAACTGGCGGCCCGTATCGACCTCGACGACTCCCTCGAGCAGTTGACCGAGCAGCGAGCTGACGTCGTCATCGACTTCACCGTGCTCGACGCCGCGCGGGAGACCCTGCACTTCGCTGCCGCCAACGGCATCCACGCCGTCGTCGGCACGACCGGGTTCAGCGACGAGGATCTCGAGTCGTTTCGGGCTGCGTTCACGTCGTCGAATGCTCTGATCGCACCGAACTTCGCAATCGGGGCGGTGCTCATGATCCGCATGGCCGAGCTCGCCGCTCCGCACTTCGAGACGGCTGAGATCATCGAGTTCCACCACAACGCCAAGGTCGACGCCCCGTCTGGTACCGCCACCCACACCGCTGAACGGATGGCGGCCGCCTCCGATGAGTGGGCCGATAACCCGACGACGCACGAGGTGTACCCCGGTGCGCGTGGCGGGGTCGGGCCGGCTGGCATCCGTGTGCACGGAGTGCGCATGGTGGGCGCGGTCGCCAACCAGGAGGTCATCCTTGGCACCACTGGGCAGACCCTGACAATCCGTCACGACACCGTCGACCGCACGTCCTTCATGCCCGGAGTTCTCGTCGGCGTGAAACGGGTTGCAGAGTTTCCGGGTGTCACCATCGGCCTCGACACCTATCTCAACATCTGACCCAACGTCATGCGGATGTTCTTGACGCCCAAGTGGCTCGCATCGCATGCCTTCGTGCTCACGATGCTCGTCGTCATGCTGGCGGCCGGGTTCTGGCAGCTGGATCGGCTCGATGCTCGCACGGCCTCCAATGAGGAGATCCGCACGGCCTCGGAGTCGCCTACGGTGCCGGTGGAAGACCTCCTCGCTCTGGTCGGTGGTCGTGAGGAGGTGCTCGATCAGACTGCGGTCACCGTCACCGGACGGTTCCTCGACGAGCCGGGACTGTTGGTCGCAAACCGCACCTTCGACAGCGAGCCGGGCTTTTGGTTCGTGGCCCCGCTCGAGCTCGATGACGGCCGCATCGTCCTGGTGAGCCGAGGCTGGATCCCGCGCGATGTGGCGGCGGGTCAGAGTCAACAGCAGATCGAAGCCGTCGACGGTCGGGTGACCATCACCGGGCGCCTGTTCGCGAGCGTCGATGGCGGTCGTCTCGGGTCGCCGGTCAACGGTGTGCCTCAGGTGAGTCGGCTTGACCTCGACACCGCCCAGGACGCAATCGGGCTGGAGGTCGTTGACCGCTGGGTTCAGGCAGAGGACCCGGACTGGCGTCGCGGCGTCATGCCGATCCCGGTGCCGCGCCCCACGCTCGACGAGGGGCCACACCTTTCCTATGCCTTCCAGTGGTTCTTCTTCTCGGCGTCGACCGTGATCGCCTATGCGTTGATCCTGCGGCGTCGACGCGCCGACGCTGCAATCCCTCGAAACGACCAGTGAGCGACCTCGGCCTGCTCACGATGTTGGCGGTGCGCTTCCGCAGCCGAGGTTCGGCTGCAGTGATCGCCGAGACGGTCGTCGAACTCCACACCGGAGAAGGCGACGACTTTTCGTCGCGAGTCGATCGCATCCTCGCTGCCGCCGTCGACGATGGCAGGGTGCGGCGGCGAGGTGAGGAGGGGCGTCACTCGTTGACCCCCGCCGGCGAGGCCGAACTGAACGCCCTGCTCGCCGCCGACCTCGTCGGACTGGATCGGGCGGATGCCGCCACGGCCTACGAAGCGTTCCTCCCGATCAACCGCCGGCTCCTGGCATCCGTGGTGGGGTGGCAGGACGGGCTGGTCGAACTGGAAGCCTTCCTCGAGTTGATCGATGAGGTGGTGCCGATCCTTGACTCGCTCACCAGGCTCCGGGCTCGGTTCGGTGGGTATGCGCCGCGGTTGGTGGGCGCGGTCAGTAAGGCCGCCACCGACCCGGCATGGGTCGACGCTCCCGGGCTCGATTCGATCCACACCGTCTGGTTCGAACTGCACGAGCACCTGCTCGCCAGCCTCGGCCGTGCCCGTGTCAACGAGCGCTGAGCCGCAATTTCGCAGAACGCCGAAGGATCAGCGAGGTGGCCGCAGGATCAGAACGGGGGTCTTCGCCTTGTACGCCTCGTATGCGTCCTGGCCACCCCACTCCCTGTCGGATCGACGTTCGAGCATGGGCACGCCGCTCACGAAGTTGAGCAGCACGAACACGAAGACCGGGGAGATGAGGGTGGCGTACTGCCAACCCTGCAACACCGGCGCCGCCACGATGGCGACCCCGATCCAGAGGGTGATCTCGCCGAAGTAGTTGGGGTGGCGACTCCATGCCCACAAACCGATGTCGATGAACCGGCTTCGGTTGGCCGGGTCGGCGCGGAAGGCCGATTTCTGTCGGTCGGCGGTGACCTCGATCGCAAAGCCGATGAGCCAAACGACGAGACCGACGATCCCGACCGGGCCGAGGTCCGCTTTGGCGCCGGAGGTCATCGCTGCGATGCCTGCGCCGGCGGTGAGCGTGACCCAGAGAGCCTGCACCATCCAGGCCATCGAAAAGCGCAGGCCATCGAGCTTGATCTTGTCGAAGCGACCGTCGCCCCCATCGCGGGTGACCCGCCGGAACAAGAAGGACCCGAGCCGAGCAGCCCACAGCACGATCATGGCGGCGAGCAGCACGGTGCGCAGATCGCGGTCAGTGGTGGTTGCGAGGGCGACGAGCGTGACGGTGAGGTACGTCAGCGACCCGGTGAGGTCGAAGTAGTGCTCGGTCTTCGCAAGGAACGACGGCACGAAGACGACGATGTTCACCCCGAAGGCGATGATCACCAACCAGGCGAACGTGGGCAGGCCGCCGAGTTCCTCACCGCCATCGCCTCCAAGGGTGGAGATGATCGAACCGAGGACAGCAGCGACGACGATGCCGATCACGGCATTGCGGCGGGCGTTGGTCATGGCAGGCATCGTAGGTGGCTACGACGAGGTCGTCCTGCGTGGATGCGTCCGACTGCTCGAACGTGAGGGAGTGGCCCGGTCGTGGTGGCGGTGCGAAGATCGCCGCCATGGCCCAGCTTTCCGAATCCGTCAGTCTCAACACCACCGACTCGTCGGTCGCCGTGCTCACCGTCGACAACCCTCCGGTCAACGCGCTCAGCTGGCATGTCCGTCAAGGGATCTTCGACGGGTTGACCCAGGCGATGGCCGACGGTGCGTCGGCCATCGTGCTGATCTGCGCAGGCCGCACCTTCATCGCCGGCGCCGACATCAGCGAGTTCGGAGGAACGGCCCCGAAGGCGGCAAGCCTCGCCGACATGCAGGAGGTTATGGAGAGCTCGCCGATCCCGGTCGTGGCTGCGATCCACGGCACGGCCCTCGGCGGTGGTCTCGAGGTCGCCCTGTGCGCCCACTACCGGGTCGGTCTCGCCTCGTCGAAGTACGGCCTTCCCGAGGTCAACATCGGTCTCTTGCCCGGTGCTGGCGGGACGCAGCGTTTGCCCCGATTGATCGGCGTGCCGAAGGCCCTCGAGGCAATGACCTCCGGCCGTCACCTGCCCGCCTCCGAAGCAGCGGCCGACGGTCTGATCGACGAGGTCGTGGAAGGCGACTGGGAGACGCTGCGAGCGGCGGCGATCACGTTTGCCGGGCGAGCCGTCGCGGAATCGCTGCCTCTGGTGAAGGTGCGTGATCGCAATGATCAGGTCACCGATGTCGACCCCCAGATCTTCGCTGACTTCCGCGCGAAGATCGCCCGCAAGACCCGTGGCTTCCTCGCCCCGGAGTACAACATCCGGTGCATCGAGGCCGCCACCAGCCTGCCGTTCGATGAGGGCGTCAAGGTGGAGGCCAAGCTCTTCATGGAGCTCATGACCGGCCCCCAATCCGGCGCGCAGCGCTACGCCTTCTTCGCCGAACGACAGGCGAACAAGATTCCCGACATCGCCAAGGACACGCCGACCGTCGACGTCCGAAGAGCCGGAGTGCTCGGCGCCGGCACGATGGGCGGCGGCATTGCGATGAACTTCGCCAACGCTGGCATCCCGGTCACGGTCGTCGAACGCGATGCCGCCTCGCTCGAACGAGGTCTGGGTGTCGTACGCAAGAATTACGAACGGTCGGCGAGCCGTGGCTCGATCCCGGCCGAGGCCGTCGAACAGCGCATGGGCCTCATCATTGGCTCAACCGACAAGAACGACTTCGCCGACTGTGACATCGTCATTGAGGCCGTCTTCGAGGACATGGAGCTCAAGAAATCGATCTTCACCGAGCTTGACCAGATCTGTAAGCCCGGGGCCATCATGGCGTCGAACACCTCGGCCCTCGACGTCAACGAGATCGCCTCCGTCACCAGTCGTCCCGAGTCGGTGATCGGTATGCACTTCTTCTCGCCGGCCAATGTGATGAGGCTCCTCGAGAACGTGCGTGGCGATGCGTCGTCCGACATCGTCGTCGCCTCGGCCATGGCGATCGGCAAGCGGATCGGCAAGGTCGGCGTGATGGTGGGTGTCTGCAACGGCTTCGTCGGCAACCGCATGCTGTTCATGCGCGGCGCCGAAGCCGATCGTATGTTGATGGAGGGCGCCACCCCCGCCCAGATCGACAATGTGCTCTTCGAGTTCGGCTTCCCGATGGGTCCGTTCTCGATGAGTGACCTCGCCGGCCTCGATATCGGCTGGAAAGAAGAGAAGAGCGCATCGTCGACGGTGCGCGAACTCATGTGCGAAAGCGGGCGCCGCGGCCAAAAGAACGGTATGGGCTATTACCGCTACGACCCGGAGACCCGGGCCGCCACCCCCGACCCCGAGGTCGAGCAGATGATTCGGCAGTTCGCCATCGACCGTGGCCATGAGCAGCGCGAGGTCACCGATCAGGAGATCACGGAGCGGCTGCTCTACCCGATGATCAACGAAGGAGCGAAGATCCTCGACGAGGGCATCGCCATTCGTGGCAGCGACATCGACGTGGTGTGGGTCAACGGGTACGGCTGGCCGATCTACCGAGGTGGCCCGATGCACTGGGCCGACTCGGTCGGCCTCGCCGAGATCGCGGCCAAGATCGCCGACTACGGCGAACGCCTCGGTGGTCGCCACTGGGATCTGTCACCGCTGCTCGAGCGGCTCGCCGCCGAGAGCGGCTCCCTCGCCGGTTACCAGAACGGCTGACCCGCTGAACAGCTAGGGCCAGGCGAGGCCGCGCCGGATCACCATGTTCCTCCAGGGCTTCACGCGCTCTGACACCCAGTCCTCGGCGCCGTGGCCGAGCATCGACCGCAGCGATTCGTTGAGGGTGTGCATCAGCATCCGAGCATCGGCCGGTTCGTAGGTGGGGTCGAGCATCCGGGCGATCAGGTGCATCTCGACCGCCACGAAGGTGGCGAGATCCGAGGCGGTGCGGGCGACCGGGTAGATTGCCTCGACGTCGAGGTCGGGGTCGGTCCGGAGTCGGTCGAGCAGGCTCGCCGAGTCGTCGCCGAAGCGTCGCGCCGCAGTGGCGGGTTCGAGTTCGGCGATCTTGGCTTCGATCGCTTCGGCGGCTGGATCGAGCGCCGCGGAATTCGCTGCCGCCACGGCGTCGAGCACGGCGTGGTTGGCCGCCAAAAAGGAGGCGGCGAAACGGATCGCGTCGGCTCTCGTGTCAGGCAGGTTGACGTTCGCCGGCGCAGGGCGGCGTCGGAGCAGTCGGCGACGCGTAAAGCGGACGACCGGTTCGTCGAGCGTGTCGGCACCGAGGACGGCGCTCGCCCGATCGATCACGGCCTGGCGGCCCTCGGCGAACACGGCTTCCGCAGCGAGCATGGCGGCGATCGTACGGGCGATCTTGAGAACTGGGTCGGCTCTTGGCTGACTCCGTGGCAGCATTGGGGCCATGACGACTGCCATTGCCACCTTCGGACGGGTGCTGACCGCCATGGTCACGCCGTTCGACGCCGACGGATCGCTCGACCTCGACGGTGCCGTGAAGCTGGCCACCTACCTCACCACCGAGGGCGGGAACGACGGTCTGATCATAGCGGGCACCACCGGCGAGAGCCCCACCCTTACCCACGATGAGCAGATCGAACTGATCGGTGCCGTGGCCGGGGCGATCGACGGGCCGGTCGTCGCCGGTGTCGGCAGCAACGACACCCGGGCCGCCGTCGAGCTCACCGAACGGGCCACCGCAGCGGGTGCCGCCGGTCTCCTCCACGTGACGCCCTATTACAACCGTCCATCGCAGTCGGGCCTGCTTGATCACTTCAAAGCGTGTGCCGCCGCGACCGACATGCCGGTGCTGTTGTACGACATTAAGGGTCGCACCGGTCGCCCGATCTCGATGGAGACGATGCTCGAACTGTTCGAGACCGTCGACAACATCATCGGGGTGAAAGACGCCAACGGTGATCCGGCCCAGACTGCCAAGCTCTTGTCGCTCGCCCCGCCCGACACCGAGGTGTACAGCGGTGACGACCCGCTCACCCTCGCCCTGCTCGCTACCGGTGCCGTCGGCACGATCGGCGTGGCCACGCACTGGATCGGCAACGAGACCCAGCAGATGATGGATGCCTTCTTTGGCGGCGACATCGCCACCGCGACCGAACTCAACCGCCTCATGATCCCGAGCTACTCCTTCGAGACCGGTGATCTCGCTCCCAACCCGATCCCGACCAAGGCCATGCTGCGGCTCATGGGACTGCCGGCTGGCCCGACCCGTCCGCCGATGGGGCCCGAGCCGGAATTCGTCGAGATCGAAGCCAAGGCCGTGCTTGCCGGTCTCGGTCGGAGCTGAGCGCCGGATGGCCGCCCCGGTCACGATCACGTTCCTCGGTGGGCTCGGCCAGATCGGCCGGAACTGTGCGGCCATCGAGACGGAGGGACGCGTCGTCGTCCTCGATTGTGGCCAGATGTTCGGTGGCGACGACCTCCCGGGGGTCGACGCTGTCTTGCCCGATCTGTCGTATCTGATCGAGAACGCCGACCGGGTCGACGCCGTCATCGCGACACACGCCCATGAGGACCACATCGGCGCACTGCCCTACTTGCTGACGCATCTGTCGTTGCCGATCTACGGCTCGCCGTTCACTCTCGGCATGATCGACCACAAACTCCGTGAGCGGGGTCTGCAAAAGAAGGCCGAGTTGCGGCCGGTGCACGACGGTGACCGGATCGACATCGGTCCGTTCGACTGCGAATTCCTCCCGGTCACCCACTCGATCCCCTCGGGCAACATCACGGCGTTCCGCACCTCGCAGGGCGTGATCCTGCACTCGAGCGATTTCAAGCTCGACCTCACCCCCGTCGACGGGCGCCGCACCGACCTCAGCCGTATCGGCGCCCTCGCCCACGATCCCGGCATCCGGCTGCTGATGGCTGACTCCACCAATGCGGATTCGCCAGGCGCTTCCCGCTCCGAGACAGAGGTCGGTCGCAACCTGGCCTCGTTGATTCGCAACCAGGAGGGTCGTCGGGTCATCGTGGCGTCGTTCGCCAGTCATATTCATCGGCTTCAGCAGCTCGCCGATGCCGCAGTGGAGAACGATCGGGCGGTGGTCACGCTCGGGCTCTCGATGCGCCGCAACGTCAAGCTTGCCCGAGACGTCGGCATCCTGCGGATCCCCGACTGGGCACTGCGCGATATCGAAGACCTCGACGAACTCGATCCAGAGAAGACCTTGATCGTGTGCACCGGGTCGCAGGGCGAGCCTCGAGCTGCGCTCACCCAGATGGCGATCGGCCAGAGCAAGTGGCTCAAGCTCGACGATAACGACACGGTGGTCTTCAGTTCCCACCCGATTCCGGGCAACGAGGCTGCGGTCGCCTCCGTGCGCAACGGGCTCGCTCGGCACGGCGTCCGGGTGTTCCACTCGGGGATGGTCGACGTGCACACCTCGGGACACGGCAAGCAACAGGAACTGAAGACGCTCCACTCGGTCGCGGTGCCGGAGTGGTTCGTGCCGGTTCACGGCGAGTACGCACATCTTGTCGCTCACCGAGATCTTGCCCGTGACATGGGAATGCCGGCCGATCGAGTGGTCTTCTGCGAAGACGGGGATCAGATCGTGCTCTCTGATGATGGTGTCGAGCATCAGGGCTCCATCGGCGGTGACCACCTCTATGTTGACGGCATGGTCGGCGACCTCGGCAACACGGTGCTGTCCGAGCGCCGCACGCTCGGTGATGATGGATTCGTCTCCGTCGTGGTCCACCTCGACATGGAACGCGGCGAGATCGTCGCCGGACCTGAAGTGATCTCCCGTGGTTGGGTCGAGCTGCCGGCGCTTGCCGGTCACGAGGCTGCAGTTGCCGATGCGGTTGAGTCTGACCTGTTGGCTGCGTTGAAGGATCCCGACAACGATATTGAGCGTCTCGGTCAGATCGCTCGCCGGGCCGCCGGTCGCACGGTCAACGACCGTACCCGGCGCCGCCCGATGATCGTTCCGGTCGTCCGCGAGGACTGACGTACTGGTTCCAGCGTTATCCACAGGGTACCCAGTGCTGACATGAGGGCCTGTTAGCGTCGAACGCACTGTGGCCACGAAACAGCGCAAGAAACCCGCGTCCAAGAAGCCGCCTAAGAAACGGTCGTCGTTGATCGCGTCCGCAAAGAAAAAGCCCACCGCAACGAGCGGTGGCGCTGCGTCGCGTGAAGCCCTCGGGTTGGTCATGGCCGACCATCGAAACGACGTCTGGGGGGTCGGCGCCTTCCTCCTCGGCGTGCTCTCCGCCTTCGCCGTATGGCTCGGCAGCGCAGGGTTCATCGGCGAGGTTCTCGATGACGGCCTCGCACTTGGGGTGGGCCTCACCCGGACGATCGTGCCCGTCGCCCTCATCGGGATCGGTATCGGCCTCGTCATGGATGGCAAGGACGACGACACCGACAGCGATCTCGATCGCCTCGCACGCGTCGCCGTGGGCACCCTGGCCACCCTGATCGCCGCAACCGGCCTCCTTCATGTCTTCCGGGGTCGGCCCGGTCTTGACGATCCGATCGCTGAGGTCGGCGCCGCCGGTGGTGCCCTCGGGATGGCCGTCGGGGGCGTCTTGCACGCTCTCGCCGATTCTGCCGGCGCGGCGGTGATCCTGCTCGCCGTCGGCGTGATCGGTGTCATCATCGTCACGGGCTCGTCGGCCCGCACGGTCGGGGAGTTCGTCGCCAAGAGTGCTTGGATGATCCCGGCGCTGTTCGGCCGAGCATTCCGGGGTCTCTTCGACGATCCGACCCAGGGCGAACACGCCACCGATCAGCGCCCCGAGCCGGCAATGCCCGAACCTGAGCCCGAGGTCGAACCCGAGGCCGAGGCCGAGGTCGAGTCCGAGCCTGCGCCGAAGAAGCGGGCAAAAAAGGCTGAGCCAGTCGCCGAGGTCGAGCAACAGTCGTTGCCGGTGCCGAAGGCGGTCGGCAACTGGAAGCTGCCGCCGATGAGCATGCTTTCGCGCTCAGAGAAGCGAGAGGTCGACAAGCAAGAAGTCGTCAAGCGCGGCGAACTCCTGCAGTACACGCTCGATCAGTTCGGCGTTCCGACCACGCTGCTCGAGCCGATCGTCGGTCCGACCGTCACTCGTTATGTGCTCGAGCTTGGTGAGGGCGTGAAAGTCTCCAAGCTCGAGAGCCTCCGCAAGGACATCGCCTATGCGATGGCGTCGCCCGATGTTCGCATCCTGGCGCCGATCCCCGGCCGCCGTGCTATCGGTGTCGAGGTGCCGAACTCCGACCGTCGGGTCATCGCGCTCGGCGACATCCTCTCGTCACGGGAAGCCCGCCAGGCCACTCACCCGCTCGAGGTGGCCATCGGTCGCGACATCAACGGCAAGAACGTCATGGTCAACCTGGCCACGATGCCCCATGTGTTGATCGCCGGCGCCACCGGCGCTGGCAAGTCGTCGTGTCTCAACTCGCTGCTGACCTCGATCCTCATGCGCACCACGCCGGAGCAGGTCCGCATGATCCTGATTGACCCGAAGCGGGTCGAGATGGGCCAGTACGACAAGGCACCGCACCTGCTCACCGCACCCGTCACCGATCCGCGCCAGGCCGCGAATGCGCTCGCGTGGGCGGTGCGAGAGATGGAGCGTCGCTACGACCTACTCCACAAGGTCGGCTTCCGCGACATCACGGGCTACAACAAGGCCGTCGACAAGGGGAGCGTGCAGCCGGGACTGGGTGAGGTCGACGAGCACGGCGAGCCACTCGAGTACAAGCGCCTGCCGTTCATGCTCGTCGTCGTCGACGAGCTCGCCGACCTCATGATGGTCGCGGCGCGCGATGTCGAAGAGTCGATCGCCCGAATCGCCCAGATGGCCCGTGCGGTCGGCATTCACCTGGTGATCGCCACCCAGCGGCCGTCGGTCAATGTCATCACTGGCGTGATCAAGGCGAACGTGCCGGCGCGTCTCGCCTTTGCGGTTTCGAGCCTCACTGACTCTCGCGTGATCCTCGATCAACCCGGCGCCGAGCGCTTGGTCGGCAAGGGCGACCTCCTCATGCTCGGCCCGTCGTCCTCGTCGCCGCACCGCGTGCAGGGCTGTTGGGTCGAGGAGGTCGAGGTCCGTTCGATCGTGAAGCATTGGATCGACCAGGCCCCCGACTTCACAGACACTCAATCGGTCGGGGCCGACACCGCCACCGCTGCCACGGTCCCGGCCGGTGCCCCGATCCCGGGCGCCGGAGGGGTCACCAGCACGCCGCCAAGCCTCGATATCACGGCAGCGCCACCCGCGGCCGATGAGGATGGCGACGAGCTGCTCGGACAGGCGATGGAGCTTGTCGTCGAGACGCAACTCGGTTCCACCTCAATGCTCCAGCGCAAGCTCCGGGTCGGTTTCGCCCGCGCCGGTCGCATCATGGATCTGTTGGAGGAGGCTGGTGTGGTCGGCCCCTCCACCGGTTCGAAGGCCCGTGAGGTGTTGATCTCCCCGGAGGAGCTTGCTGCTCGCCGCGGTCAGGGCTGAGGAGTCCCGCATCCGTGATCCTCGGTCTCGTCTTCGCCGTCGCTGGGCTGATTGTCCTCGCCTTCGCTGCTGATCACTTCGTGGCGGGCGCTGCCCGTATCGCGGCGTTCTACAAGGTCTCACCGGTGGTCATTGGTGCGGTGCTCATCGGGTTCGGTACGTCGGCCCCCGAGATGGTGGTGTCCGGTATCGCCGCCGGCCAGGGCGATCTCGACATTGGTGTCGGCAACATCATCGGTTCGAACGTCGCCAATATCTCGCTCGTGTTGGCGGCCGCAGCCGTCGTCCGGGCCATTCCGGTCGACACGGTGACGCTTCGGCGAGAGGTGCCGATCTCGGTCGTGTCGGTGATCGTGTTCGCCCTGCTGGCGCAAGGCGAGATCACCCGCCTCGAGGGCGGTGTGTTCGCCGCCCTGATCCTCGTGTTCCTCATCTTCGTGCTCCGCAGTTCGTCATCGAGCGACGCGTTGTTCGACGATGATGTCGTCGGGATTGTCGGCGACAAACCGGTGAAGGTCGGGCGGGAAGCTGCCCGTGCCCTCGTCGGTCTTGCGTTCGTCGTCGGGTCGTCCTACTTCATCGTCGACGGGGCAGAACGGGTTGCGAACGCGCTCGAGCTCTCCGGCGGCTTCGTCGGCTTCACACTGGTTGCCCTCGGCACGTCGGCGCCCGAACTTGTCACGAGTGTCCAGGCGGCCCGACAGGGCGAAACCGAGCTGCTCGTCGGCAACCTCCTCGGCTCCAATGTGTTCAACAGCCTCGCGGTCGGCGGCATCATCGGCCTTGTCGGCCCTGGTCCAGTACTCGACACGACACTGGCCGAGACGGGCTCGGTCCTGATGGTGGTGATCGTGATCACCAGCGCCGTGTTCATGCTCATCGGGGGATCGGTTGGCCGGAACAAGGCCTTCGTCCTGTTCTTCCTCTGGGTGGTGTCGGTCGTGGTGCTCTCCGGCGGCGACACCGCCGAAGCGGCGCTCACCGTTCTTCGCTAGCCATCCGCCCGCATCCGGTCACGAAGAGGCGTCCGGGATCGCTTTCGCGCCGACGGCTACGGTCCTCGGAATGGATCCCCGCCTCGCTGCCTCGGTTGACCGAGCCGAGATCACCGATGTTGTTCACCGGTACTGCCGGGGGATCGACCGACGTGATTTCGACATCGTACGGGCCTGCTTTCACCCCGATGCCGCCGATTGTCACGGTGCCGAGTCCCGCTCACTCGACGACTTCGTTGCGTGGGTCGAACGGCTGACCGCCCGCTATCGAATGACACAGCACCTGATCGCCGGTGTCGTGGTCGACCTCGCCGGCGACATCGCCGCAGCGGAGTCCAACGGGGTTGCCGTCCATCGCAGCGACGACCCATCGCCACACCTCAACCTCGTCACGGGCTTCCGCTACCTCGACCGATTCGAGCGCCGTGATGGCACATGGGCGATCGCCGAACGCACGGGTGTCGCATCTTGGTCACTTCCGATCACTGCCGACCAATGGTGGGACGCCCCGGCTGACCATGTCGCCGGCCGCCGCGACCATGACGACCCGCTGTATGCCCTCCTCGGGAGCCTAGGCACTGACCTCTAGGCTGAGGTGACCATGGGCGAGCCGCAGACCTACTTCCTCGAGACGCTCGGCTGCCCGAAGAACCAGGTCGATTCCGACAAGCTCGAGGGTCGCTTTGCCGCCGACGGCATGACGCCGGTCGACTCGCCCGACGAGGCCGACATCGTCGTCGTCAACACGTGTGCCTTCATCGACGAGGCCCGCCAGGAGTCGGTCGACACGATCCTGAGCCTGAGCGACCAACGACGTGAAGGCGCCAAGCTGGTCGTCACCGGCTGCATGGCCGAACGCCACGGCGACGAAATCGCCGCGTCGCTTCCCGAGGTGGATCAGGTTGCACCATTCGGCATCGACATCACCGGATCCACGACGGTGTCGGTCAGCCTGGGCCCGACCCGTCGGACCCCGGACTTCGATCTGCTCAATCTGCCCCGCCCGGCGTCGGCCCGCCCATGGTCCTACGTCAAGATCGCGGAGGGGTGTGATCGGGCATGCGGCTTCTGCGCGATTCCGACCTTCCGGGGACCGCAGCGCAGCCGCTCAATCGATCAGATCCTCACCGAAGTCGACGAGCTGCAGGCTCGTGAGATCGTGCTCGTCGCCCAGGACCTGGCGGCGTATGGACGCGACCAGGGAGTGGGGGAGCGTTCGATCATCCCGCTCGTCCAGCAGATCGCCGACCGGGTTGATCGGGTTCGCCTGCTGTACCTCTACCCGTCGGACCTCACCGATGCGCTCATCGACACGATCTGCGATACCGGCGTGCCGTACTTCGACCTCAGCCTCCAGCACGTCTCGCCGCCACTGATGCGCCGTATGCGTCGTTGGGGCGACGGCGAACGGTTCCTTCGCCGTATCGCCGACATTCGGGCCCGCGAACCCGAGGCGGCGTTCCGGTCGAACTTCATCGTCGGTTACCCAGGAGAGACCGAGGACGATCACGATGCGCTCCTCGACTTCGTCGAACAGGCCCAACTCGACTGGTGCGGTTTCTTCGCTTACTCGCCCGAGGCCGGCACCTATGCGATGGAACTCGACGGCGAGGTCGATGCCGGCCTTCGCGATGAGCGGCTCGCGGAGCTCCGGGAACTTCAGGACGACATCACCGGCGCAAAACGTGACCTTCTCGTGGGTTCGGAGGTCAGAGTGCTCGTGGATGAGCCAGGAATCGGTCGGAGTCACCGCGAAGCCCCCGAGATCGACGGCGTGATCGTCGTTCCCGACACCCTCGAGGTCGGGGAGTTTCACGACCTCACGGTCACCGCGACGATGGGCCCCGACGTGGAGGCATCATGAGCGAACCCACCACCGAGCCCCGCGAGGTCGGCATCACCCACCCGGCCAACCTGCTCACGCTCACCCGTCTCGTCTTTGCCCCCCTGCTCTTCTGGTTCGTGCTCGACGCCGATGCCAACCAGGGTGCGTCCTGGGCGGCGTTCGGTCTTGGCATTGCCTTAGCCGTCACCGACTTCTTCGATGGTCGGGTCGCTCGCCGCTCGAATGTCGTGAGCCGCAGCGGCGCCTTCCTCGATCCGTTAGCCGACAAGATCGTCGTGATCGGTGGTGCCTACTGCCTGGTCTACGTCGAGCGGTACTGGTGGGTGCCGGCCACGATCATCGCAGTACGCGAGCTCGGCATCACGGCCTATCGCAGCCGCTGGGCGCGGGAAGGGCTGGCGCTGCCGGCCCGCACCTCGGCCAAGTACAAGACCTTCGTGCAGGCGCTCGCGCTCATCCTGGCAGTGATGCCGACGCTTGAGGATCACGATACGGCGATCGCTGTGTCGTTGTGGGTTGCCGTCGGTTGGACGGTCTACAGCGGGGTGCAGTATCTCCTCGATGGGCAAAATGCCCTGAGCACCACCGGCGACTGACGCCGGAAGCCTCCGACGGTCCGCTCGGAGGAATGCACGTAAACGATCTGGCGGAGGCTGCAAGTGAAATGTGAAGTCGTGGCGATCGGCACCGAGTTGCTGCTCGGCCAGATCGTCGACACCAACTCGTCCTACATCGGCGAGCGGCTTGCCATGGTGGGCATCGATTCCCACTATCAGACCAAGGTTGGCGACAACCACGATCGCATGGTCGCAGTGCTGCGGCAGGCGCTGGATCGCAGCGACGCCGTGATCTGCTGCGGCGGGCTCGGCCCGACCCAGGACGACATCACCCGGGCGGCGATCGCCGAGGTCATGGGGGTCGAGCTGGTGCGCGACGAGGCGATTGTCGAACGGATCAGGACCATGTTCGGCAGCCGCGGTCGGTCGATGCCGGAGAACAACCTGCTGCAGGCCGATGTCCCCGAGGGTGCCTCGATCAACCCGGCGATGCCCGGCACCGCTCCTGGGCTCATCTGCGCGCTGCAGGGTGAGCACGACGGCAAGGTCATTTACGCCGTCCCCGGGGTGCCCTGGGAGATGAAGCAGATGCTCGCCGAGGGGATCCTTCCGGATCTTCAGCGACGCGCCGGCTTCACCGGCGTGATCCAGAGCCGCACCTTGCGGACGTGGGGCCAGAGCGAGTCCGGGCTCGCCGAACAGCTCGACACCGAGATCCGGCGACTCGACGAGGTCGGTGGAGCCACGATCGCCTTCCTTGCCTCGGGGTGGGAGGGTCTGAAGGTCCGGATCACCGCCAAAGCCGACACCGAGAAGCAGGTTGAGGAGATCCTCGCCGCCGAGGAGCGCATCGTCCGCGAGATCGTCGGCGACGAGATCGTTTTCGGCACCGACGACGACACCATGGAGTCGGTCGTGCTGCAACTGCTCCGGGATCGGGGCAAGACCCTCGCGGTGGCGGAGTCGCTCACGGGTGGCCTCATCGGGTCTCGACTCACCGGCATCGCCGGCTCAAGCGACGTGTTCCGCGGCGGGATCACGCCCTATGACCGTGCGCTCAAGCTCTCGCTCCTGGGGTGCCCCGACGTGCCGGCGGTCAGCGAGGAGATGGCGCTGGCGATGGCGGAGCGGGTCTGTGCCGTCCTCGACGCCGATGTCGGTGTGGCGGTCACGGGTGTCGCCGGGCCGGCGCCGCTCGAGGGTAACGACCCGGGCGATGTCTGGTTCGCCACCTGCATCGATGGCGTGGCTGAAGCGCACTTCCTGAAGATGCCCTTCGATCGCGAGCGCATCCGGCAGTTCACCTGCATCATGACCCTCAACAGCGTGCGAAATCGCCTACTGGCCGAAGGCTGAAGGGCTGTCGCCCGTCTCCGGCCTCGCAAGCCGCCAGATTCCGTGGGGTTGCTGGGGAAAGTGCGGCAGGGTCCGCTCCTCGGACAACACGAATCCGAGGCGGCGAGCCAAGGTCTGACTTGCGGTGTTCTCGGGCAGGATCACGCTCACGAGCTCATCGACGTCATGGTTTGCGAAACACCAGTCGACAGCGGCCCGGCCGGCCTCGGTGGCGTAGCCGTGGCCCCAGTGGTCGGGGTGGAGTGTCCAGCCGATCTCTAAACCCGGCCAGTCGTCTCGTTTGGGCAGGTGTGAGCCTGCTCGTCCGATGAACGCCCCGGCGTCTCGACGCTCGAGCGCCCACTGGCCTGTCCGGCGCAGCGCCCATTGGCCCCGCCACAGTGCAAGGTGAGTCCAGGCGTCCTCGCGCGAGAGAAGGAGTCCGGGACGTGCAGCGACCGGCGGACTTTGGGCGTGTCGTAGAGCGCGAAGTACGCCTTGACGTCGTCGTCGACGAAGGGCCGCAGGCGAAGCCGATCGGTTTCAAGCGTGGGGCACTCGGACATCGTCGTCAGTCTCGCGCTTCACGTTCCGGCGATGGCCGTTTTCGTGTCCGCCGCCTGCGCAGGCCAACATGTGCGCCGACCCCAGACGAGGAGCCCTTATGCAGTTCGGAATCGGATTCGCCAACACCGGCCCGTTCGCCGGTGGACCGGGCGCCGCCATGCTCGGCCAGGCCGCTGAGGCAGCCGGGTTCGACTCGGTCTGGACGGTCGAGCATGTCGTGTACCCGGAGGGATACGAGTCGACCTACCCGTACGCTCCCGACGGCAAGATGCCCGGGTCGGGCGACAACCCGATCCCCGATCCGCTGGTTTGGCTGGCCTTCGTCGCCGCCACCACGACCGAACTCGGCCTGGCGACCGGTATCTCCCTGCTTCCCGAACGTCATCCCGTGACGTATGCGAAGGAAGTCGCGACCCTCGACAACCTCTCGGGTGGTCGCCTGCAACTCGGCATCGGCATCGGTTGGCTCAAGGAGGAGTTCGATGTGCTCGGTGTGCCGTGGGAGCGCCGAGCCGCTCGCACCGAGGAGTACGTCGAGGTGATGCGGGCGCTCTGGGCGGCCGACAACGCCATTTTCGACGGCGAGTTCGTCACCTTCGACGGCATGAGTTCCAACCCTAAGCCGGCCAACGGCAGCGTGCCGATCACGATCGGTGGCCACAGCCGTGCCGCCGCCGAGCGGGCCGGCCGCATGGGTAACGGCTTCTTCCCGGCGAAGGGCGATGTGGCCGAACTCGCCGAGATCGCCCGCACCACCGCCGAGGAGCACAGCCGAGATGGCGCCGCCCTCGACATCACCGGTATCCATCCCGGACTCTTCGGCGACGACATGGCAGGAGCAGTGGAAGAAGCCGCCGCTTGGGGCCTCGACCGTCTGGTCGTGCCCTCGTTCATGTTCTTCCGGAACCCCGAGGAGTCGATCGCGGCGATGGGCGAGAAGATCGCCCCGTTCGTCGATTGACGCTCCGTCAGTTCGCCGGACGGCGCAGCGGGCGGGAGTGATCCCAGTCCGCAAGCAATGAACGCAGCGCCGTGATCAAGATCAGCGGCACGTCGAGCATCGGGTGATGACCGGCGGTCGGGAGTTCGATCACCGGCGCGACCCGACCGAGCTGTTCGTACATGTAGTCGCCGATGTCGGGGGTGACGAGCCCGTACTCGCAGCGCAGCAACGCCACCCGACAGGTGACCTCGGCGAGCAGCTGCGCCGGCTCGGCTCGACGCGGGATGAAGATCGTCGGGTCGAACTTCCAGCCCCAGCGGCCGTCGTCGAGCAGGGTGAGGGAGTTCCGGGCGACGTGCTCCTTGACGTAGGGCAGGTAGTGGCGCTGCTCCGGGATCGTGCGGAATCGCGCGATCGGGCTTTCCGGATCGTCGTAGGTCTTCGCCTTCTTGAACTCGTCGGTGCGCCGCGCTCGGGCGACCTCCGGGTCCTCGGCTTGCACGGGCGAGTCGATGATCACGGCACCGCCGATGTGGTCGGCTTGCCAGGCGGCGGCGGCGATGGTGACGAACCCACCCATCGAGTGGCCGACGACCACCGGCGGTGATGTGAAGCCGGCGTCGTCGATGACGGCCGCGACTTCCTCGGTCCAGGCGCGCAACGTGTAGTCCTCGCGACGGTCGCTGTCGCCGTGCCCGCTCAAATCAAGTGCCACGACTCGGTATTCCGGCAGGAAGCTCGGACCGATGTGGTCCCACCAGTGGGCGTGGGCGGCACCGCCGTGGACGAGCACGATGCCGGGGAGGTCGCGTTCGCCCCATGCGAGGTAGTGGATCGAAGTGCCGCCGACGTCGATCCGATGCGACTCGGGGGTCGTGCCGATTGCTCGGGTAAACCAGCCGGGCGTGTCACTCATTGGGTCAGCGTGCCTCGGACACGACGAACTCCACACGTTTGTCCAACGCCAGTTCCAGCAGGCCGGCCCGTTCCCGAGCCGTGAAGACCTCGAGTTCGACGTCGAGATCAGCCGCAACGGCCAGCTCGATGGTGAGATCGTCTCCCAAGTCGACCAAGACACCCGCGACTGCTCGCTGGTACGTGCGATCGAGGCCGATCGCGATCCGAAGGACACCGGCCAGAACCCGGACCCGCTGACGGTCTGCGTCGTCGAGCGCGGCGAACTCCTCGTGCTTTGGTCGCGGGTTGCTCTTGCGGTGGTAACGGGCGACCTGAGCGATCAACTCAAGTTCGTGCTCGTTGAATCCGGCGAGGTGCTCACTGTGACGGATCAGGTAGTAGCTGTGTTTGTGATGGGCGGCGTGGGCGATGAAGCGACCCACGTTGTGCAGGAGACCGGCTGCCTCAAGCACGTTGCGTTCGGCGTCGCCGTAGCCGTGCAGCGCCTCAAGCGCGTCGAACAAACCGAGTGCAAGGTCCGTGGCATGAGAGGCATGCGTGAGATCCTCCTCGTAGCGTCGCGCCATCGCCTCGACGCTCGACCGACGGAGGTCGCCAAGATGATGCAGGGCGTCGGCGGTAACCGACTGCCGCCGGAGTTGGTCGAGAACGACGCCCTCTCGAAGGGCCGCTGGCGAGACCACCAGTTCGTCGATGTCGAGGCTCTTGAAGATCTGGCGGAGCAAGATGGCGCCACCGACGATGACGTCGGCCCGATGCGCGTCAAGGCCCGGTGTTCGGGCCCGGATGCTCGCGTTCTCTGCGGCGAGCAGCGACCGGGTGACGGACCGCAGCCCGTCGCGGGTGAGCACAAGATTGTCGATCGTGCGAGGGGCATTTCCCGACTCGACAGCCGACATCCGGGCGAGGTTCTCGATCGTCCCTGAACAGCCGATTGTCACCTCGAAACCGGCCTTTCGGATCTCGCGGGAAGCAGGAGCGATGAACGCTCGCACGTACCTTCGGCACTCGTCGACCGCCGTCTTCGTCAGGACCCCATCGGGGAAGAAGCGATCGGTGAGGCGGATATGGCCGAGCTTGAGCGAACGGGTCAGTTCGGGGCTCGTACCCTCACCGAGCGCGAATTCTGTCGAGCCACCTCCGATGTCGATCACGAGATGTCGCTGGTCGGCCACTGGCACGGCGCTGAGTGCGCCGAGATGGATAAGGCGGGCCTCTTCAGCGCCGGAGATGACGTTCACGGCAACCCCTGCCTGGTCTCGAGATGCCGAAATGAAGTCGCTTTGATTCTCCGCTTCGCGCACGGCGCTTGTGGCGACCGCAACGATGGTGGCGCCGTGGGCTTCGGCCAGGCGCCGAAAACGGCTGAGGGCTTCGATCGCCCTTGCAACGGCCTCGGTAGCGAGTTGCTTCATATCGCGGCCGCCGGAACCGAGGCGCACCGGGACCTTCTCGCGCATCACGACCTCGGGCGTGCCGCCCGCAACCGGGCGGGCGATCACGAGATGTACCGAGTTCGTCCCGATATCGATCGCTGCGATCGGCGGCGTGTCGGGCGTGCTCACCGGCGACTCCTCGGGCCGATCTCGCGAACTGAGGTTGACGGGGTGACGTCACCAAGGATCCGGCCACACATGGCGAGCGCGGAGGTGGCGATGCCAGCGGAGACGGCAAATGCCGTCGACCGGTCGAAGGTGTCGGAAACCAAACCGATCACGGGGCCGCCAAGGCCGAATGCGAGGTCGAAGAACATCGACAGCGTGCTGATGGCATGGCTTCGTTCAGCATCGGGAGCATCGTCGACGACGAGCGCGAACAGCGCAGGGAAGAGAAACGACTGGGCGACGGCGAGGATCGCAGCGCCGACGTAAACGCCCACGGGCTCGGTCCATACAGCGAGGACGGCAAGGCCGACGGCTCCACACGACAACGAAATACGACTCGTCCGAATCGGCCCGAGCTGGTCCGGCAGTTTCGCCGCGAAGACCCGGAGGCAGATGATGACCAGCGCAAAGACGGTGAAGACCGTCCCGGTGTTGGCGATGCCGACCTCTTCGGCGTGGAGGGCGGCGAAGGCGAGAAAGCCGGTGTAGCCCAGCAGGCCGAGGAACAGCACGGCGCCGGGGCGGAGGGCCGCACGGTGGAGCAGAACCCGGCGTTCTGGTTTCGGCGGCGGCTCGGCCGGTGCTCCCGGCGCCACGATGCCGGTGCTCGCCGCGAGCACGGCGAGTCCGCCTGCAAGCACCCATGCTATGTCGGTGCTGAAGGTCTCGGAGATCCACTCGCCGAGCGGTGGCCCGAGGAACAACGAGCTGTAGATCGCAAGCGAGAAATAGCTTGCTGCCTCGCCCCGGCGCTCGTTGGTGGCGAGATCCTGGGCAGCGCTGGCGGCGCCGACAAACACCGCTGCCTCGCCGAGCCCTGCGAGGGCCCGGAAGGCGATCACCATGCCGAGGCTGGTCGCTGTCGCCGTAGCGATCGTGGCGAGGCCCGCAACGATCGCGCCGCTGACGATGAGCCGTTGGCGGCCATGTCGGTCTCCCAGTGGTCCGATGATCGGGCGGATGCACGCGGCGGCCAGTCCGAACGAACTGACGGCGATGCCGACCTGGGCATCGGTGCCGCCGAGTTCGCCCTCGACGAACAGGGGCAGGACCGACAACGTCATGTTGAGGCCGAGAAAGTAGAGGGTCACTCCGGAGACCAACGCCACGAAGCGAGGCGTCAGCAGGGTAGGGCGAACAGTAGGTGAGGTCACCAGGGAGCGTCTGTCTCTTCGGGGGTGAGGGTCCACGCAGTGAGCGCGATCTGATCGGCTGCGAAACGGTGCAGTAAATCGGTCGGTGTCGTTTCCTCTTCGGGGACCTCGAGCCCGAGCGAGCGGGCGAGCACGGCGACCACGCGGCCCGGGGTGTCGCCGACTGCGAGCCGATCATCAAGGGTGACCGCCCCGTGACGTTTGGCCAGCCGATCACCATCGGCAGCGAGAACTAGAGGAACGTGGGCCCATGTCGGCCGAGGGATGCCGAGCACATCGGCGAGATGGGCGTGACGAGGAGTGGAGGACAACAGGTCGTCAGCCCGTACGACCTCTTCGACCCGCTGCGCATCGTCATCGACCACCACGACAAGGTTGTAGGCGGGTGTGCCGTCGCCGCGCCGAAGCACCACATCGTCGACGACCTCGGTGTGCTCGCCGTGTAAACGGTCGACGATGGTCACCGATGACTGTTCGGTTCTCAAGCGGACGGCCGGCGGCTTGCCCGACGCCTCCCGCTCGGTGATTTGCGCAGCCGTGAGACTGCGACACGTGCCCGGGTAGTGCCCGTGCGGGAGGTGGGGCGCGGACACCGCCTCACGGATCTCTCGGCGCGAGCACCAGCACCGGTAGGTCAGCCCGGCAGCGCTCAGGTCGGCCAGCGCGTCCTCATAGCGGCCCATCCGCTCGGACTGCCGAACCGGTTCACCGTCCCAATCAAGGCCGAGACGTCCGAGATCGCGACGCTGTCCGTCCTCATGCTCGCGTCGCGCGGTTGCTGTATCGAGATCCTCAAACCGCAGCAGGACCTCGCCCCCGGCGCCGCGGGCGAACAGCCAGGCGGCAAGCGCAGTGCGCAGGTTCCCGATGTGGAGGGTGCCCGTGGGGCTCGGAGCGAAACGACCTCGACTCACCCGCCGAGTGTCGCGCGGACCTCAGGCGAGGGGGCGCACCGGCCCAGGTCTTTGCGTCTCGCCCCCCGAATTGACCCGACGGCCGTTCGGCGGTGGTCGAACATCGTGCCGGCTGAGACCTTCACACGGTCGCCATGGCAAAAGGGAGGCGTACACGGCATCTCTGATCAGCATGACGGCCTCCAGATGGTTCACCACCACCGCGATGTCCAGGGCGGGAACGCTCGGGCTGCGGTCTTCGGGGTGAGCGACGGGTTGGTCTCCAACGTCGCCTTGATTCTCGGCATCGCCGGCGCCTCGACCGATGGCTCGCTCGTGCGTCTCGCAGGCGTGTCGGGTCTGTTGGCCGGAGCGATCTCGATGGCCGCCGGCTAGTGGGTGAGCGTTCGGGCGCAGAACGAACTCATCGAACGGAAACTCGAGATCGAGCGCCGTTCGCTAGCAGAAAACCCCAAGGCCGAGACCCGTGAGCTGGCAGCGATTTTCCGAGATCGAGGCCCTGATCCCGATCAGGCAGCGCAGGTTGCCGAAGGCGTCATGTCCGACCCCGACGTCGCGCTCTACGTGCATGCGCGCGAAGAACTCGGTGTCGACCCCGATAGGGGAGCCAACCCCTTCCAGGTAGCGCTGGCGTCGTTCGTGGCGTTTGCGGTCGGGGCGTTCGTGCCGCTGCTGCCCTGGTTCGTCGCCGAGGGCACCACCGCCACGTCGTGGTCGGTTGCCTTGGGTGCAGCCGCTGCTGCACTCGTCGGTACCCTCGCCGAACGCTCCCGAGTACGCACCGCCATCCGGCAAGTCCTCGTCGCCGTGCTGGCCGGCGGTGCGACGTACACGATCGGCAGCGTGCTGGGCGTTTCGGTTTCCTAGCCCCTGGGCTGCGGCGCCGGCCACCTACACTCGGCGCCACACGCCAGCGGGTGATGGGGGAGCGCATGGCCGGACCACTCAGCGACGTTCGCATTATCGAATTGGCGGGCCTCGGCGCCCTCCCGTACGGCAGCCTGCGGCTCGCCGACATGGGCGCCGACGTGATCCGGATCGATCGGGTCGCCGAGGTGCCAGCGCGCGGCGACCGAACGGCGAAGCCGTACTCCTCGTGGGACCGTGGCCGCCGTTCCATTGCGGTCGATCTGAAGTCACCGCCCGGCGTCGAGACAGTGCTGCGGTTGATCGATGAGGCCGACGTCTTCCTCGAAGCGTTCCGGCCGGGGGTCACCGAGCGCCTTGGTCTTGGACCGGAGGAGGTGCTCGACCGCAAACCCGACATCGTCTACGGCCGGCTCACGGGATGGGGCCAGACCGGTCGGCTTGCGCCGACCGCCGGGCACTCGTTGAACTATGAAGCCATCACTGGAGTGATCGATGCGATCGGTCCCAAGGGCGGCGCTCCCGTCCCGCTGCTCCAGATTCTCGGAGATTTCGCCGGTGGCGGTCTGACGCTCGCGTTCGGCGTCATGTGCGCGCTGTGGGAAGCGAAGCGTTCAGGGGAGGGCCAGGTTGTCGACGTCGCCATGACCGACGGTGTCGCATCGATCGCCTCGACCTTCTTCGGTATGGCCGCCAGCGGTTTTCACCGTCCAGAACGCGGCACCAACCTCTTCGATGGTGGCGCCCCGTTCTACGCGGTCTACGAGTGCACCGATGGCAAGTATCTATCGGTCGCCCCGATCGAAGGGCATTTCTTCGCTCGCTTCCTCGAACATCTGGGCCTGGCCGACGCCGACCTGCCTGCTCAGTACGACCGAGAGCGATGGCCTGAACTCCGCCAACGGATCGCGGCCGTACTCGCAACCCGCACCCGCGACGAGTGGGCAGCCGTCTTCGAGACCACCGACTGCTGTGTGGCACCGGTGCTGACCTTCGACGAGGCCCGCGTATACGGCCACCATCTCGACCGCGGCACATTTGTCGACGACACCGAACTCGCCGTGATCCCCCGGCTCTCGCGGACGCCCGGCGAACTCACGGGCCGGTCGCCATCATGGGCCGGAGCCGATACCGACGAGGTCCTGATCGCAGCCGGATGGAGCACAGATGAGATCGCCTCGTTGCGCGCCGACGGCGTGATCGACGGTTAGGAGCGCCGTTTCGCCCGGTTGGTCGGCGTCGCCGTGAGCGGATCCTCGGGCCAGTGATGCTTCGGGTAGCGACCCCGCAATTCCCGACGGACCTCCGCATATCCCTCCGCCCAGAACGACACGAGATCCTGGGTCACCTGGACGGGTCGATGGGCGGGCGACAGGAGGTGAAGGGTCAGCGGCACCCGACCGCCGAGCACCGCCGGCGACTCGGTGAGTCCGAAGAGTTCTTGGAGCCGGACGGCGAGCACCGGCCCGTCCTCGGATAAGTAATCGATCGGGATGCGACTGCCCGACGGAACCTCCCAGTGGGTCGGAGCGATCCGATCGAGTTCTCGCCCCTGGCGCCAGTCGAGCAGGCCGGAGAGCACGTCGCGCGCAGTCACCGATTCGAGGTCCTTGCGGCGACTGGTGCGGTTGAGTCGGGGCGGCAGCCACGAGTCGGCCGTGGCGAGCAGGTCGTCGTCCCGACCGCCGGCCAAGTCTCCGGGTCGTGGGTGTGGACGAACGCCAACCGCTCCCGAAAACGGCGATCCGAGTCGTCCCATCGCAGCAGCCCAAGCCCTTCCCGTCGAAGGCCGGCGACCAGACCTGCCGCCACCGCAGCCTCATCGGGCGAGGCCTCGGGGCGACGCTGCAGGATCAATGGGCCGAGGCGAAGCTGTCGCTCGAACACGACATCGCCAGCCCTGCGGTCCCATCCGCCCTCGTCTCGCTCGACGATGCGGGCGGCATGGACGGCCTCGAGGTCGTCTAGCTGTAGCGGAGCCGCCGTGAGGATCTGTGCATCGGCACCGACCCCCTCGGTTTCGGCGACCGCCAGCCATTGCTGACGGGCGAGCCCGTCGTCGGGATCGATGGCAACGCCTGCCCCCGACGCAAGCAGGAACGACCCGCCGTCGTCGCGGCGCCGGCCGATGCGGTCGGGAAAGGCGACCGACGTGAGCAGACCGGTGAGGTCAAGATCGGCTGCAGCGGTATCGGAAACGCCGAGGCGGCGCTCCCAACGACGGGCTGTGTCACGAGCGAGGCGCAACGTCTGCGGATCTGCGTCATCGCGGCGAGTGCCGAGCAGTGCGTCGAGTCGAAGTCGGAGATCAACCGGTCGGTGCCGCCCCCGGAGCAGGTCGCCATCGGCGAGGGCGGCGGCGAGAAGACACGCCGTTGCGACGGCCCCGGGGTAGGCCGCTTCGAGTTCGACGCTGCGAGCCAGCAGGTGAGCGAGGCGAGGGTCGGCCCCGAGGCGATGGGCGTGCCGACCATGGTCGGTCAGACGATGCTGGGCGTCGAGGAGTTCGAGATCGACGAGGAGGGACCGCGCCTGGTCGAGCGCCGGAGCCGGGGGCGCATCGAGCCAGGGCAGCTCGTGGATGTCGGTAGCGCCCCATGCGGCGACGTCGAGCGCCAACGAGCTGAGGTCGGCGGTAGTGATCTCCGGTGGTTCGTCGGCTGGACGGTGGGCATCGTCGCCGGCGTGCCACAGGCGGATGCAGGTGCCGGGTTGCTGCCGACCGGCTCGACCGGTTCGCTGGTCGGCCGCTGCTCGGCTGGCGGTCACGGTTCGCAGCACGCCCATGCCGCGGCCGTGATCGATTTCGGGTCGGCGGCGTTGGCCGGCGTCGATCACCGTGGCCACACCGTCGATCGTCACGCTGGTTTCGGCGAGCGGGGTCGCCAGCACGATCTTGCGACGACCGCGCGGGTCGCGTCGCAGTGCAGCGTCCTGGTCATCGCTGCGCAACGAGCCGTGGAGTGGCATCACGACGAGCTCGTCGTCGAGACGACTGTCAAGGGCTCGACGCACGGATCGTTCGACGCGAGTAATGGCACCGACGCCCGGGAGGAAGACGAGCAGATCGCCGGCGTGGGCGTCCGAGCCCACCGCGTCGACAATGGCGGCTGCCGCTGCGCTGGTGAGGTTCTCGCCCGGGTCGGGTGGACGATGACTGATCGTGACCGGGTGACGTTCGGCCTCGACCTTCACGACGGCGTCGGTGCGGAGTCGGGCGGCCAGCGCTTCGGTGTTGAGGGTGGCTGACATGACCACGATCCGAAGATCCGGGCGCAGGGCGCCCACGGTCTCGCGAAGGAAGGCCAGGGCGGTGTCGGTGTGAATCGACCGTTCGTGGAACTCGTCGAAGAGCACGACGGCGTAGCCCTCAAGTGCCGGATCGTTGAGCAGCATGCGCGTGAGCACACCCTCGGTGACGACCTCGACGCGGGTGATCGCGGACACCCGTGTGTCGTTGCGGGTGCGTAGGCCGATGGTGTCGCCCACCTGCTCGCCGCGTTCGTCGGCCATCCGAGTGGCGGCTGCCCGGGCAGCGAGCCGACGTCGTCGTCGACTTCACCGTGCTCGACGCCGCGCGG